>JBEBCR010000356.1:0-3582 GCA_041157565.1 Planctomycetota bacterium
GACTTCCCGCTCGCTCGCGCGGGCGGGACAACCCTTCTGGCGTCAGTTGTTGTCGGCGAAGGGGCCGAGGACCAGCAGGTCGCCGTTGTTGTTGGTGCCGGCGCCGTAGGGCAGCGACGAGTAAAAGGCGAGGTCGATGCTCACGGCGATGAACGCCGGGTTGCTGCGCTGGGCGGCGGTCGAGAAGGCCGTCTGGCCGACGAGGCGGATCCAGCCGGTCTCAAGCTGGCTGATGCCCGTCTCGCCCACGTTGTGGTTCGTGCTCTCGAGGAAGCCATCGGTGAAGACGCCCGAGATGTTCTGCAGGCGCTTGATGTCCCAGCAATCGACGGTGAACTGGCCCGAGAAGGCCTCTTCGTTGTCGTTGTAGGCGAGGAAGCTGATGACGGTGCGGAACTGGGCGCCCGTCAGGCCGAGGACGATCAGGCTGGAGTCCGAAGACGCCACGAAGCGCGGGATGTGGATCTCGTTGGCGCTGCTGACGTACTCGGCGCCGTTCATGTCGCGGTTGCCGTCGCCGTCGACGTCGGTGTTGGCGCCCTGCGCCGGCACGGCGGCGTACACCACGGGCGCGATGTTCGTGGACAGCGCTTCCGCGAAGTTCACGACGATCGAGTTGCCCTCGAGGAAGTTGAACGACACGGCGGCGCCGGTCGTCGTGCTCTTGGCGAACGCGTAGACGTAGCCGCGGCGGTCGTTGGGGTTGTCGAGATTCGTCGACACGGTGATCGTGTCGTTCGGCGTCAGGCGACGCGTGCGGTTGAACTCGAGGCAGTCGTCGCCGTTGATGTAGACGAATTCGACGTCGATCGTGCCGGCGGCGTCGGCGTTGGAGTTGGTGACCGTCAGGAAGGTCGTGGAGCCCGAGGTGTTGCTGAAGTACGGGAACACCAGCAAGCTGCCGGCGCGGTCGATGGAATTGGCTTGGGCCGTGGCAGCCAGCGCGAGGCCGACGGCGGCGGTGGAGAGGAGCTTCATCATGATGTTGATCGAGTGGGAGCGGTGATTCCCGAGCTGCGCGAATGGCGGACACTGCTTCCAGCGGAAGCGAGGGAGTGACCTTGACTACATCCGAACGGGCTCGGGAGACGGCGCTAGGTTAGCAAGCTGGTAGAAAATGCAAGCCCGCCGCACACACTGCGCCGTGCAATCTTTTGCGATCTCCTATGACCTCGAGCCTGCAACGCAAGTTGCGACTTCGTCCAACAACAGGAAATCGCACTAATCCAAGGCGCGCAGGTCCTGGACCTCGAGCAAGGTGCCCTCGAAGCCATGCTCGAGCGCCAACCCGCCATCCGCTAGAGGTGCGGCATCCAGGTCGTCCTGCACGAGGGCGTCGTTCACCCACACCTTGGTGCGCGTCCCGCCGCCCTCGTCCGCGAGGGCCACGCGCAGATCGAACCAGGTGTCGTCGGGAAGCAGGTCCACGCGGATCGATTCGCGACCGACGATCGAGCCGGTGCGCCCAGGAGATGGATGCGAATTGGCGAGGCGGATCGCGCGTCCTTGCGCGACCGACGCCCCATCGACGCGCCGCCGCAACCACAGGTTCGCCCAGCCACCTTGGTTGAGCTTGGCGCGCAAGCGCAACTCGCGCGGCGTGGTGGCCGCGACCTCGAAGACGCCGTTCGCCCCCTTCGAGCGCAGCACGCCGTCCTCGCAACTCCACTGCGTCGCGCCCTCCTGCGCGAGGCCTTCGTGCTCGGCGAGGAGATCGCGCCCGGCGGGGCGCTCGATCGAGAGCGACTGCACGCGGATGTCGCCGATGCCCACGGGAGCAGTCGACGGCACGATCTCGAAGGGCGCACGCGCCACTTCGTCGGCGGGCGCGCCGGCGACGGGCGAAGGCAGTTCCACTCCTTCGTGGACCAGCACGTCGTCCACGAGCACGCGCACGAACCGCGCGTTCTCCACCTTGCGTCCCGTCGCGTCGAAGCGCGGCGCGCGGAAGTCGAGGGTGACCTCGTGCATCTGGCCGTGGCCGCGCCACGTGCCGAGCAGGGGCTTCCGCGCCTCGAGCGCGCCGTGCGCCGGCACCAGTCCGAAGCTCCACTGCGACGAGCGGGCCCCGTCGAGGGGCGCGCGCAGCTCCACGGCGTAGCGGCCCATGGCGCGCACTTGCACCGCGCCGTCCTTCGGCAGCATGACGTCGACCTTGTAGACGCCATCGCCGAAGCTCGCCTTGGAGGCGAAGGGCGCGAGCTTCGGCTCCTTGGCGTTCACCAGCGCGTTCCAGCCCGGCTTGATGTCGAAGCGCGCGGGATCCTCGGTGGAGAGGTCCGCCTGCACCAGCTCGAAGCCGCCGGCGTCGAACAGCTGCGTGGCGTCGTTCCATGTCAGCCGCAGCCAACCTTCGTCGCGCGATTCCTTGGGGGCCGGCGGCGGAGCGACGCGCGCCACGTGGGCGCCCGACTTGGGCCGGTCCGGCAACTCGTTGATCGTGTAGGCGAACTCGTCGTGCAGCAGCGGACGACCATCCTTGGCCGCGACGCCCGACAAGACCACGCGCGCCACCCAGCCGGGCTCGATTTCGGGCGCCACGATGCGCGCGCGCGTCAAGTCGGTGGAGCACTCGACGCGCGCCACCTCCACGCGGTGCGTGTCGCGCTCGGGCGAGCCGTACTCCCAGAACCAGTCGTAGCGGTACAGCTCGATCGAGACCTGCGCGGGCTCGATGGCCTTCTCCAGCGGCGCGCCGAAGAGGAGTTCGAAGCCGTCGCCGCGCGCCCAGACCTTGGCGACCTCGAGCGGCGTCTCGCTCGTGCGGCGCACGCGCGCGATGCCGTGCCCGGGCGGCAGTCCGCCCCAGCCGCGGTTCGTCAAGCCCAGGAGCAAGGTGCGCTCGTCGGCGAACAGGGCGCGCACGGCCGAGCCGACGTTCGTGCGCAGCACGAAGACGGCGCCTTGCCACGCGCCCTGCACCTCCTCGAGGTCGGCGCGCAGCACCATGCCGTTGGTCAGTTCCGCCAAGACGACCTGCTCGCCCCACGGCGCGAAGCCGCGCGGCGCCATGACCATGTTCCCCGTGGAGCGCGTCCACTTGTACGGCATCCACAGCGCCGGACGCACGCGCGGAGCATCCACGGGCGCCGTGATGCTCGGCTGGGCGCGCGCGCGCTGGTAGTCCTCGCGCCACTCGAGTCCCGCGGGCGCGCCGTGGAATCCGCCCTTCTCGACGACGATCAGGGGACACACCGGCACCCAGTCGCCCTGGTTGTCGGTCACGAGCAGCGTGCCGCGCGGACCGAGGCCGATGCCTGCCGGGCTGCGGAAGCCCGTGGCCCACGGCTCGAACGAGCCATCCTGGCCGATGCGCGCGACCCAGCCGCGCCAGGGGGCCAGCGAACGCCCGTGCCACCACTGCGGATCGGCGAAGCCGAGGTTGAGCGAGATCCAGAAGTTGCCGTCCTGGTCCACCGGCAGGCCGAAGGCGAACTCGTGGTAGTTGTCCGAGACTCCCCAGTCGTCGCACACGGTGCGCACGAGGTCGGCGCGCCCATCGCCGTCGGTGTCCACCAGTTCGGACAGCTCCGTGCGCTGCAGCACGAACACGCGCCCATCGACCACGGCGAGCCCGAGGCC
>JBEBCR010000357.1:0-2700 GCA_041157565.1 Planctomycetota bacterium
GACCACCATCCGGACTGGTCGAACAGCTGGAACAAGGTCGCGATTGCGCTGACCACCCACAGTGCGCGATGCTTGACGCGCCTCGACGCGGAACTCGCGCGTCGCATCGAACGGCGCGCCCTGGAGGCGGGCGCGCACCCCTCGCCATGAAGCCCGAAGACCAGATCGACCCCATCGAAGCCCGCGTGCTGGGCGTGCTCGTCGAGAAGCAACTGACGACGCCCGACTCGTACCCCCTGTCGCTCAACTCGACGACCGTGGGCTGCAACCAGAAGAGCAACCGCGATCCGGTGACCGAGCTGCTCGATGGCGAGGTGCACCAGGCGCTGTCCAAGCTGATCATCAAGGGCTACGCGGGCCTGGTGACGACCGCCGGCAGCCGCGTGGAGAAGTACCGCCACAACGTGCGCGAACGGCTGGCCTTGTCGGACCAGGAAGTCGCGGTGCTGGCCGAGCTGTTGCTGCGCGGGCCGCAGCAGCCCGGCGAGATGCGCGCGCGCGCCTCGCGCATGCAGGAGATCGCCACGCAGGAGGCGCTGATGGCCGTGCTGCGCGGCCTAGAGTCCAAGGGCTTGGCGCAGCGCCACGATCCGCCGCCCGGATCCCGCGCGGAGTTCTGGTCGCAGCGCCTCGCGCCGACCGCGCATCCGCTGCCGTCTCGCGAAGCCACCTTGCACGCCTCGCCCACCGTGGCGCCCATCGCCGCGACGGCGCCATCCGGCGGGCCGGTCGATCCGCTGGCGCGCATCGGGGCTCTGGAAGGACGCGTCGCCAAGCTCGAGTCGCAACTGGCAGCCTTGGCGGCGAAGCTCGGCGAGGGCCTCGAAGGCTGAAGCGCGCGCGAGGGCGCCTCAGCGCGCCGCGAGCAGCGCCAGGCGCTCCGACAACTCCGCCGCCACCGACAAGGCGATGGCGTTGGGTTCCTTCGAGTGCTTGGACACGCCGATGGGGCAACGCACGCGCGAGAGCTGCGCCTCCGTCGCGCCGCGCGCGGCGAGGCGCGCGCGGAACTTGCTCCACTTGCGTTCGCTGCCGATCAGGCCGACGTAGGCGAACTCGCGCTTCAAGGCGCGCGCCAGGATCTCGAGGTCTAGGGCGTGGCTGTGCGTCATGACGAGCACCAGCGCGTCGTTGGGCAACGCGTCGACCTCGGCCTCGGGCGCGTCGACGAGCAGCAGCTCCCACGGCCGCGCCGACGGCGGCTCGGGCACGAGTTCCTCCGCGCGTCGCGGATCGACCAGCACCATGTCCGCGCCCAGCCACGGGGCCAGTCCGGCCAGGGCCTGCGCCACGTGGCCGGCGCCGAACACCACGACGCGCGGGCGCCGCCAGGCGTAGGTCTCCACGTGCAGGCGCACCTTGCCGCCGCAGCACTGCCCCGCGGCGTCCGACAGCGGGATCTCGATCGTCTCGACGGCCGAGCCGCGCGCGAGTTGCGCCATGGCGTGCTCGCAGGCGAGCTGCTCGAGCCGTCCGCCGCCGATGGTGCCGTGCACGGGGCGCCCCGCGGCGACGAGCATGCGCGCGCCGGGCTCGCGCGGGCCCGACCCGACGAGGCCCGCGACGACCACCAGGGCGCAAGGCGTGCGCGCGTCGCGCAGGCGCGACAGGGCTTCGATCCAGTCGCGCGGTCGGTCGTGGGCGGGTTCGGCCATGGCGGCTGGGGCAGAGGATAGCGCGTCGGAGCGGGCGCGGGATGCGTATCCTCATGCGCCATGAAGATCGCGTGCCTAGGCGGCGGCCCGGCCGGCCTCTACTTCGCCATCCTGATGAAGAAGGCCTTCCCCGCGGCCGAGATCGTCGTCCACGAGCGCAACAAGGCCGACGACACCTTCGGCTTCGGCGTGGTCTTCTCGGACGAGACGCTGGGCAACTTCGAGGCGGCCGACGAGCCGACCTACAAGGAGATCCGCCGCCTGTTCCGCTACTGGGGCGACATCGAGACGCACCTCGGCGACGCGGTCGTGCGCTCGACCGGGCACGGCTTCTGCGGCATGTCGCGCCGCCGCCTGCTGCAGGTGTTCCACGCGCGCTGCGAGGAGCTCGGCGTCGAGCTGCGCTTCGAGAGCGACGTCAAGGACGAGACCCAGGTCGAGGCCGACCTCGTGGTCGCCTGCGACGGCATCAACAGCGCCGTGCGCGCCAGGCACGCCGAGCACTTCCAACCGTCGCTCGACTGGCGCAAGTGCAAGTTCACCTGGCTGGGCACCACCCTGCCGATGGACGCGTTCACCTTCTGGTTCGAGCGCACGGAGCACGGCGTCTTCCAGGTGCACGCCTACCCGTTCGAGGAGGGCCTCGGCACGTTCATCGTCGAGTGCACCGAGGATGCCTGGCGCAAGGCGGGACTGGAGGACGCGGACGAGGCCGCGACCATCGCCTTCTGCGAGCGCGTCTTCGCCCGCAAGCTCAAGGGGCACAAGCTGATCGCCAACCGCTCGATCTGGCGCACCTTCCCGACGGTGCGCTGCGGCACGTGGACCAAGGGCAACATGGTGCTGATCGGCGACGCGGCGCACACGGCGCACTTCTCGATCGGCTCGGGCACCAAGCTCGCCATGGAAGACGCGATCGCCCTGCGCGACGCCTTCGTGCGCCACGGCACCGCCGACGTGCCCAAGGCCCTCGAGGCCTACGAGGCGGGCCGCAAGGTCGACGTGCTCAAGCTGCAGAAGGCGGCGCAGACCAGCCTCGAGTGGT
>JBEBCR010000358.1:0-8898 GCA_041157565.1 Planctomycetota bacterium
TGCATCTCCACGCCGGTGGTCGGCATCCCCGAGATCCTCGACGGCGGCCGCTGCGGCGTGATCGTGCCCGAGGAGGACGATGCCGCCGTGGCCGAGGCCGTCGAGTCGCTGTGCAAGGACGCCGCGCGCCGCGCCGAGCTGGCGCGCCTGGGTCGCGCGCGCGCCGAGCAGTGCTTCGACGGGCGCGCCAGCGCGCGCACGCTGCAGGGCTGGTTCGCGGAATCGGCCCGCGCGGCCGCGGAGTCGTGCCGGTGAGGATCCTGCACGTGGTGCAGGATCCGGGCATCCAGCCCGGCCGCAAGAAGGGCGCCAGCGTCCACGTCGAGGCCATGCGCAAGGCCTTCGCGCGCCTCGGGCACGAGGTCGTGGCTCTCGACGAGCCGGATCCCGCGCGCTGCGTGGCGCGCTTCGAAATGCTGCGGGCGCGCGCGCCGTTCGACTTCATCTACGAGCGCCACGCCCTCGGGCGGGCGAGGCTGGCGCTGCGCGCCGGCGAGCTGGGCGTGCCGCACCTGCACGAGGTCAACGCGCCGCTGGCCGAGGAGGAGGCCCTGTGGCGCGCCGGCGCGCGTCGCGCCGACGACGAGGACGAGCGTCGCGCCTTCGCCATCGCCGCGCTGGTGCTGTGCGTCAGCAGCGACTGCGCGCGCTACGCGCGCGAGCGCGGCGCGTCGGCGTCGGCGACCTGGGTCGAGCCCAACGGCGTCGACGAGGAGTTGTTCGCGCCCCTCGATCGCGACGATCCGGCGCGCGCCAAGCTGGCGCCGAAGGGGAGCTACGCCATCGGCTTCCACGGCCGGCTGCGCCCGTGGCACAACTTCCCCATGTTCGTCGAGGCCGTCGAGCGCCTGCTGGCGCGCGGCGTGCCGGCGCACCTGGTGCTGCTGGGCGAGGGCGACTTCGAGTCGCACATCGCAGGACGCGCGTGCGCCGCGCGGACCACGCGCCTGTCGTGGGTCGAGCACGAGGACGTTGGCCGCATCGTGGCCGCCTGCGACGTGCTGCCGCTGACCTACGCCAGCGACGCGCCCTGCTGGTTCTCGCCGCTCAAGCTGCTCGAGGCGATGAGCGCGGGCGTCGTGCCGGTCGTGCCGGCGATGGGCGATCTCGAATCCGCCGTGGCGCACGGGCGCGACGGGCTCGTCTACCCGGCGGGCGACCTCGACGCGCTGGTCGACGCGCTCGAGCGCCTGTGGCGCGACGAACCGCTGCGCGAACGCCTGGCGCGCGAGGCGCGCAAGGCGGCCGCCGGCCGCACGTGGACCAGCATCGCGCGGCGCGTCGTCGAGCGCGTGGCGGGCCTGCGCGAGGGTCGGGAGGCCGTGTGATGCGCGCCGCCTGGCAGCAGCTGCGCCAGTCGATGGCGACCTACCTGCGCTTCGCGTCGCTCCTGCGCGAGCATCGCGGCTCCATGGCCTTGGTCTTCGCCCTCGTGGTGGCCACGGTCGCGTTGGAGCTCGTCAAGCCTTGGCCGCTGCAGTGGATCGTCGACGAAGCCCTGGTGGGGGATCCCTCCGGAGGACTGTCGCGCGGCGACGTGATCCTGCGCGGCGCGCTGCTGGCGGCGCTGCTCGTGCTCTTCGACGTGGCGCTCGACTACTTCGCGGCGATCCGCGTGGCCGAGGTGGGCCAGTCCGTGGTGCGCACCTTGCGCGGCGCGCTCCACGCGCACATGCTGCGCCTCTCGCCGCGCTTCCACGCGCGCCACAAGACCGGCGACCTGCTGGTGCGGGTCATGGGCGACGTGCCGCTGGTGCGCACCGTGCTGGTCGACTCGAGCCTCGCCATGGCCTCGCGGGCGCTGCTCGTGGTCGGCACGGTGGCGGCGATGGCCTGGGTCGACTGGCGCACCACGCTGGTGGTGCTGGCGGTGGTGCCGCTGGTGCTGTTGGCGCTGCGCTTCTTCTCGCGACGACTGACGATCCAGTCGCGCAAGCAGCGCGAGAAGGAAGGCGAGCTGGCGGACACGGTGCACGAGGCGCTGTCGGCCACGCCCACCTTGCAGTCCTTGGGCAGCGAGGAGCAGGTCGGGAGGCTCTTCCAGAGGCAGAATCGCCGCTCGGCGCGCGCGGAGCTCAAGTCGGCGCGCTTGTCGGCGCGCATGGGCGGCTCGATGGAGCTGTGCTTCGGCTTCGGGGCCGCGGCCGCCTTGTGGATGGGCAGCACGCGCGTCGCCGAAGGGTCGCTGACCACGGGCGAGCTCCTGGTCTTCGTCGCCTACGTGCGCAGCCTGCTCAAGCCGATGCGCGCGACATCCAAGCACAGCGAGCGCTGGTCCAAGGGACTCGCCTGCGCCGAGCGGCTGGCCGCCATCCTCGACGAGCCGGTGGCGGTGCAGAGCGGCCCCGAACGGCTCGCGCCGCCGGCGCGTCCCGCCGAGCTGCGCTTCGAGGGAGTGCGCTTCGCCTACGAGGGCAAGGTCGACGCGCTGCGCGGCTTCGAGGCCACGTTCCGGCGCGGCGAGCTGTCCGGCCTGTTCGGGCGCTCGGGATCGGGCAAGTCCACGGTCGCGGCGCTGGCCGCGCGCCTGTTCGACCCCGACGAGGGCGTGGTGCTGCTCGACGAGATCGACTTGCGACGCCACGACGTGCAGGCGCTGCGCGCCGGCGTCTCGCTCGCCCTGCAGGAATCGGTGCTGTTCGGCCTGACGCTGCGCGAGAACCTCCAGCTCGGCAGGCCCGAGGCCGGCGACGAGGAGCTGCTCGCCGCCTTGCGCGCCGCCGGCGCCGCCGAGTTCGTCGCGCGCCTGCCCGCGGGCCTCGACACGGAGCTGGGTTCGAGCGGCACCGGCTTGTCCGGCGGCGAGCGCCGGCGACTGTGCCTGGCGCGCGCGCTGCTGCGCCCCGCGCCGGTGCTGGTGGTCGACGAGCCCTTCGCCGGGCTCGACGCCGTCGCCGTCGAGGTGGTCATGGCGACGTTGCGCGAGCGCAGCCGCGAGGGCATCGTGGTCGTCATCGCCCACGACCTCGATCGCCTCGACCGCTTCGACCAGATCGTCTTCCTCGAGGAAGGCGTGGTGCGCGATTCCGGACGCCACCACGAACTGCAGGCGCGCTGCGGCGCGTACCGCGAGTCCATCCGCGCCATGGCGTCGTGAGGCCCGCGCCATGAACGGACTCGCAGCGCGCGAGCACGATCCCATGCTGGTCCGGCTGCTGCCGCGCGAGACCTTGCGCGTGCCGTGCACGGACGAGCTGGCGGAACTGCTGGGCGCGACCCTCGTGGGCCCGGGCGGACCGCGACCGGTCTCTTCGCGCCTCTTGTGGGCGCGCTGGAAGCCGCGCACCGCCTTGTCGAGCGCGCACGCGGTGCTGTGCGAAGACGGGGCCACGCGCCTCGTCTCCGTGCGGCGCCACCAGGGCGGCAAGGACGTCGGCCGCGTCGATCCGCGCGCCCGCGAACTGGCCGCGCCGTGGGCCTGCGCGAGCGTCGCGCCGGATGGGGCGTTCGTCTCTTGCTGGCCGCACGATCCCGAGCTGCCCGGCCTGCCGCGCGCCCTCGACCTGGCGCGCCTGTCGCGGGCGCTCGAGGATACGGAGCTCGGGGATGGCGGCCGCATCCGGCGTCGTCGCAGCTCGATCGAGCTCCTGCGCTACAAGCCTTCCCGGCGCGCGGTGCTGGCGCTCGAGCTCGTGCTGCGCGACGAGCACGACGGCCTGCATCGCCGCAAGGCCATCGTGCGCGTGCTGACCCCGGGCGCCGCGGACTCCAGCGCTTCCGAGCGCGACGCGCTGCCGGCCGGCTTCGCCCCGCGACTGCTGTGGCGCGAGGCGCGCACGGGGATCCTCGTCGAGGAGCACGTCGTCGCGCGCCCCGGCCTCGAGGCGTGGGGGCCGGCGGAGCTGGACGCGCTCGCCATGCGTCGCTCGGCGGAGCTGCGCGAGGCCTGCGGCTTGAGCGGCGAGGAGTGGATCGAGGACGAGACCGCGACGCTGGCCGCGCTGTTCGAGGTCGATCCGCGGCTGCACGCGCTCGCCGCGCGCTTGTGCGAGCGCCACGCCCGGCGCAAGGCGCGCTTGCGCCGCGTGCACGGCGACTACCACCCCGGCCAGCTGGCGCGCGCCGCCGACGGCCGGCTCGTCGTCTACGACTGGGACGAGTGCCGCGTCGACGAGGACGGCGCGGACGCGTCGTGCTGGGCGGCCGAGCGCCTGCGAGGCGCGCGGCCCGAGCGGGCCGAGGAGCTGCTGGCGCGACTCCTCGACGCCGATCCGGAGCTGGACGAGGGCGCCCTGCGCGCGCGATTGGCGATGGACCTCGTGCGCAAGGCGGCCGGCGCCATCCGCCGGCTCGAAGCCGGGGCGCTGGAGCTCGCCGCCTCCGCCTTGCACTTGGCCGAGGAGCTCGAGCCGCGCCGCGTCCGTGGACCGTCGAGCACGGACCCGCTGCCGTCGGCGTGGGCCCAGGCCGGCGTCGACGAGCGCGACATCGAGCGCGTCGAGCCGCGCAAGGACGGCGTGCTGCTGTGCTCGACCACCGATCGCCAGGCGGTCCTCGTCCACAAGCGGCGGGTGGCGCGCTTCGGCCTGGAGGAGGACGTCGACCTGCCGGCGGCGGCGCACTTCGCCGACCTCGCCAAGCGCGGCGAAGCGCGCATCGTCTCGTGGCGTCCGAGCCGCAGGCTGGTCGCGCAGGCGCTGGCGGACGGCCTGCCGGCTTTCTGGAAGTGCCTGCCCGCGGGCGCGTCGACCATGCTGCACGCGCGGCACGAGCTGCTGCGGCCATCGCTGACGCGATGCGGTTGGCGCGTGCCGCGCCTGCTGCACGTCGATCGCCGGCGCGACGCGCTGGCCTTCGAGGCGCTGGATGGCTCGCCGTGGGATCCGGAGGACGCCGGGCACGCGCGGCGCATCGCGCAGCTCCTGCGCCGCTGGCGCGAGGCTCCGCTGGTGCCGGTGGCCGAGCCGCATGGCGCGGCCGCGGAACTCGCCACCTGCGAGCGCTTCGCCACCCGCCTCGCCGCCGCCGGGCTCGAGGTCGACTGGACCGCGCGCAGGCTGCTGGCGCGGCTCAAGCACGACGTCGCGCTCGACTCGTCGCCGCGCTGCAACGCGCACCGCGACTTCTACGAGAAGCAGGTCCTGTGCGGTCCGCTCGACGCCTGCCTGCTGGACCTCGACCTCGCCGGACCCTCGGCGCCGGAACAGGATCCGAGCAACGCCATCCTGCACCTGCGCATGGCGGCGTTCCTGGGCGCCTGCGATCCGCGCGCGCAGCAGTCGGCCGAGGAGGCCTTCTTGCGCGAGCTGCAGGTCGAGCGCGACAGCCAGGCCTTCGGCTTGTGGATGGCGCTGAACGCCTTGCGCATGGCGCTGGTCCACGCGCCCCGTCCGCGCACGCGCCACGCGAGCCCGTGGCTGCTGCGCGTGGCCGCCGAGGCGGCCGAGAGGTTGGCCGCGTGATGCGCCTGCTCGCCTCCATGCTGGCCGTGTTCGCCTGCGCGCTCGGCGCGCGGGCGCAGGAAGGCGCCGCGCCGGGGCTCGCCGGCCTCAAGGTCGGGCACTGGATCGAGGCCAAGGGCGCGTTCGAGGACGGCGTGTTCGTCGTGTCCGAGGTCGAGGTGCAGGAACCCGCCGACGAAGAGGAGCTGATCGGCCTAGCCACGCGGGTGAAGGGCCTCGACCAGCGCTTCGAGCTGCTCGGCCTGCGCGTCGACGTCGACGCGCGGACCAAGTGGACCGACGTGGCGCTCGACTCGCTCGAAGGACGGCGCGTGAAGGTCGAAGGCCGCTGGAAGGGCGGCAAGCTCTCCGCCAAGGAGGTCTCGGCGCGCGGCGAAGGACGCGATCGCATCGTCGGACGCGTCGACGCCATCTCGGGCGAGGCACCGCGGCTGGAACTGGCGGTCATGGACTTCAAGCTGCGCCTCGCCCCCGAAGCCAAGCTCGACAAGCCCGAGGCGCTCGCGTCGGCCAAGCTCGCCCCCGAGCGCGAGGTGTCGCGCCCCGATTCGATCGGGCGCATCGACGCCGACGACTACATCCCCGGCTCGGTGCGCTTGTCGGACACGCTGCGGCTCGGCGCCCTGTTCGACACCAAGTGGACCCGCGAGGTCGATCGCGACCTCGATTCGACCGACCCCGACGCCATCGACAGCCCGCGCGCCGCGCTGCGGCTGCAACTGCTGTGGATGCCGCGCGACACGACCACGCTGCTCGTCTCCCCGCGCCTCGAGTGGTCCGCCTACCTCGACGAAGGCGGCGAGGACGACGAGGGCTTCGACTTCGACCTCGTCGAGGCCTGGGTGCGACAGGACGATCCGTGGGGGCTCGGGCTGCAAGCCCAGCTCGGGCGACTCGACTTCGACGACGATCGCGAGTGGATCTACAAGCGCTACCTCGACTCGGCGCGCCTGCGCTTCGAGCGCGGCGGCTGGCACGCGGAGGCGGCCGCCATGACGCTCATCGACGGGGACTCGGACTCCGACTCCGACCTGCGCGACGAGTCGACCGACAGCTTGTGGGCCTCGGCAGGCTGGGCCGACAAGGACCGCTCCGCAGCGGTGTGGGTGCTCGACCAGCGCTTCACCGGGGTCGATCCCGACCCCGCCGGCGGCGAGGACGAGCTCGACGGCGAGGACTGGCCGTTCTTCATCGGCGCGCGCGTGCTCGGCGAGTGGATCGAGGACGTCGACTTGTGGGCCGACGTCGCCGTCGTCCGCGGTTGGCGCGGCGACACGGACATCGAAGGCTTCGGCTTCGACGTCGGCGCGACCTTCGAGCCCGACGCCATCGCGCCGTTCTACTTCACCTTGGGCTACGCCCACGGCAGCGGCGACGATCCCGAGACCGCGGACGTCGACGAGGGCTTCCGCCAGACCGGCTGGCAGCGCAACAACGGCAAGCTGGGAGGCGTGACCTCGTTCCGCTACTACGGCGAGGCGGTGGAGCCCGAGCTGTCGAACCTCTCGATCGCCACCGCGGGGATCGGCGCGCGCCTCGGCCGCAAGAACTCGATCGACCTGGTGTGGCACTCGTACGCGCAGGACCAGGCGGCCGACTTCCTGCGCGACAGCGCCATCGACGCGGACCCCGACGGCGCGTCGCGCGACATCGGCGCGGGCATCGACCTCATCTTCGGATCGAAGGCCTTCGACGGCTGGGACTTCGAGCTGGTCTACGGGCGCTTCTTCCCGGGCTCGGCCTTCGACGACGCCGACGACCTGTGGATCGCCTCGGCGCAAGTGCGCTACCGCTTCTGACTCGACCCGGGGAGCGCGCGCCGTCAGACTGCGCGCCATGGATCTACTGCTGCGCGGCAAGACGGTCGTGGTGACGGGGGCCTCGGGCGGCATCGGCCGCGCCTTGGCCGAGGCGTTCGACGCGGAGGGCGCGCGCCTCGTGCTCATGGGCAACTCCGCCTTCGGCGCGCTCGAGGACCTGGCGCGCGAGAAGGGCTGGAAGGACCACATGCTGGTCAAGGTCGATTCGACCGACCCCGACGCCATGCTCCTCGCCTGCGAGCGGGCCGTGGCGCGCTTCGGGCGGCTCGACGCCTGCGTCGCCAACGCCGGCCGCTGGACGCCCGAGCACGCGCTGGTGCACCAGGCCTCCGCGCGACGCATCCAGGACAACATCGCCGTGAACCTCCTGGGGTCGATGTGGACCGCGCGCGGCTTCTTCTCGGCGTTGGAGAAGAGTGGTCCTCGCCCCGACGGCCATGGCGCCAGCCTCGTCTTCATCGGCTCGACCGCCGGGCGCTTCGGCGAGAAGGGCCATGCCGAATACGCCGCGTCCAAGGCGGCCCTGCACGGGCTGACGATGACCTTGAAGAACGAGATCGTCGAGCTCGATCCGTTCGGCCGCGTCAACCTGGTCGAGCCCGGCTGGACGGTGACCCACATGGCGCGCGCGGCCCTCGACGCGCCGGGCGTCGTGTCGCGCGTGGTGCGCACGATGCCCCTGCGCCAGCTCGGTCGCGCCGTGGACGTGGCGCGGGTGTGCGTCGCGCTGTGCTCGCCGGCCGTGTCGCGCCACGTGTCCGGCCAAGTGGTCACCGTCGCCGGCGGCATGGAAGGCCGCACGCTGTGGGACGTCGAGCAGGTCGACGAGGCCGCGATCCGCGCCCGCGCCCGATCGGACGCCGACTAGGGCGCGCTCAGCCGCGCGCGGGGAGCAGTTCGCGCCACGCGGCCAGCATGTCGGCCGCGCACATGCGCCAGGTGTGGCCGCGCGCGCGCTGGCGTCCACGCGCGACGAGGTCCTCCGCCAGTTCGCGCTCGAGGAGCACGGCGCGCAGCTCGCGCGCCAGCGCCTCGGCGTCGAGCGCGGGCGCGAACAGCGCCGCCTCGCCCAGCACCTCGCGCAGGCAGGGGATGTCCGAGGCCACCACCGGCGCGCCGCAGGCCATCGCCTCCAGCGGCGGCAGGCCGAAGCCCTCGTCGAGGCTCGGGAACGCGAAGGCCGCCGCGCCGGCGTAGAGCGCGGCGAGGTCCTCGTCGGGCACGTGCTTCAGGCGCACGACGCGCTCCCGCGCGCTCGAGCCCGCCAAGCGCTCCTCGAAGTCCGCGGCGCCGTGGCCGTCGGGGCCGGCGACCAGCAGGCGGTGCGGCAGTCCCGCGCGCACGAGGATCTCGAAGGCCGCCAGCAAGGTCGCGTGGTTCTTGCGCCCGTCGACGCGCGAGACGATCAGGACGTAGGGGGTGCGCGGCGCCACCAGCGCCTCGGGCAGGTGCCGCAGCACGTGGTCGCAGCCCAAGGACGCCACGCGCAGGCGCTCGGGCGGCACGCCCAGCACGCGCTGGATGTCGTCGCGCGCCGTGCGCGTCGGCGCGAACACGAGGCTGGCGTGCGCCACCTGGTCGCGGATGGCGACTTCCATGGCGCGCGCCGCGTCCTTGCTGATCGAGCCGGTGTCGCGCGCCCAGATGCAGTCGTAGACCATGCATGTCTCGCGCGC
>JBEBCR010000359.1:0-9653 GCA_041157565.1 Planctomycetota bacterium
GGGGTGCTGCGCGGGAGCAGTTGGTTGCTGGCGGAGGGGAGGGAGAGGACGAGGGATGGGTTCGTGCTGAGGACGCCGTCGCTCAACCAGTGACGATGCTGGTCCCTTTCGCTGTGCACGATCTGGTCGCGGTCCCCCGGGCACCATGGCTGGAAATCGCGCCTTGCTGCTGCAGGAGCATGCTTGCCGAGCGTCCAGTTGGATGAGAGCTCCATCTCCGGCCGCCGGGCCGCGGGTCGGAGCCTTCCCGCGGGCGCGCCAGGACCACTTGGCGCGCGCCGCAGGCCGCGCACGCGAGCCGACCGGCGCGAACCGGCGCGCAGACGCGCTGGGCGAGCCAACTTCGAACCGCGCGGTCATTGACCGCGAAGGAGCCACTGCGCAGGTCAGGAGCTTCGGCAGGCCGGAAAAGGGATGGGAGAGCCGTCCGCGGGGTGTTGATCGCCCACGAGGCGACCGCGGACTCCCCTCTCGCCATGGTCGCGCACAATGAAAGGGACCAGCATCCCTGTATCCTCGCTCGCGTGCTCGCCCCCCTCCCGCCCACGCGCCTCCTTCTGTGGATCGCGCTCCTCTGCCTGGTCTGGGGCAGCACCTGGGTCGTCATCGCCGACGGCCTCGACCGCCTCCCTCCGTTCACCTCGGCCGCGGCGCGGTTCGTCGTGGCCGCGCTGGCGATGGTGGTCGTGGCGAGCGTGCTGGGGCGGCGCGAGGGTGGCGAGGCGCCGCCTTGGTGGTTGTCGGCGACGCTGGGGACGCTGAACTTCGGGGCGTCGTACGCCATCGTCTACTGGAGCGAGACGAAGCTGCCGTCCGCCGTCGTGTCGCTCTTGTGGGGCACCTTCCCGCTGATGATGGCGGCGGCGGGGCACCTGTGGCTGGGCGAGCGGCTGCGCGGACGCCAGTTCGCCGGCTTCGCGCTGGCCTTCGGCGGGGTGGTGCTGTTGTTCGCCAAGGACCTTGGGCGCTTCGGCGACGCGGCGCTGGGTTGGGCGGCCGTGGCCTTGGCGAGCCCCTTCGTCTCGTGCATCGGCACGACGCTGGTCAAGCGCCACGGGACGCGCGTCAACTCGCTGCGCTTGAACCGCGACGCCATGGCGATCGGAGCCGTCTGGCTCCTGGCGTGCGCGGCCTGGCTCGAACGCGACGCGCCGGCGGAGTGGAGCGCGCGCGCCATCGCCAGCGTGCTGTACCTCGCGCTGTTCGGCACGGTCTTCACCTTCGCCACCTACTTCTGGCTGCTGCGCCGCACGAGCGCCTACCAGCTCTCGACCATCGCCTACATCACCCCGGCGATCGCGATCCTCCTCGGCGCGGGCGTGCGCGGCGAAGCGATCGGCCCGTGGACGCTGGCCGGCGCGGGCCTGGTGCTGGGTGGAGTCGCGTTGGCGGTCCGATCCGCAAAGCCCGTCCAAGCAAGGACTTGAGCGCAAGGTCCGCGGCGGGCGCCACGCCCGCTTTCGGATCTTGTTAGGCTCGGCCATCCCAAGGCACCGTGCGGTGGCGGCGCAGCCTGAGCGCGCGACCATCCGACGGACGCCTCCACACCCGGATGGCGCGCGCGGCGACCCCGACGCGACGTCCTCCGTTCCCTGCGCGCGCGTCCCGTCCCGGCTGGCGGCGAAGCGCGCGGCGCCAGCCGATCCGCCTCCGTCGCGCGCCCGCCGTGGCGCGCCGCCATCCAGCCGCCATGTCCAGCCGTTCCGACCGCCCGCGCGACCGCGCGAGCTACGCGCCGTTGCGCGTGCACGGGCACCACTCGCTGCTGACCGCCACCGACTCGCCGCGCGCCTTGCTGCGCCGCGCGGCGGAGCTGGGGCTCGGTTCGCTGGCGTTGACCGACATCGACACCGGCGCTGGGCTGGTCGAGTTCGCGCGCGCGGCGCGCGAGGAGGGCGTGCGGCCGATCCTGGGCGCGGAGTTCTCCGACCCGCGCGGGCGCCCCGGGCGCGTCGTGGCGCTGGTCGAAGACGAGCACGGCTACGCCAACCTGTGCCGGCTGCTGAGCATCCGCGCGCTGGGCGGCGATCCGGGCCGGCCCGGCGCGCGGCTCGACGGACCGCAGGCCGCCAACCTGGCCCACGCCATGGCCGAGCACGCGCGCGGACTGGTGTTCCTCGCCGACCATCCACGCGCGCTGCTCGAGCTGCACGGGCGCGTCGACGCGCGCAACCTGTACGCGGCCGTGTCCACCGCTTCGCTGGCTGTCAAGGAAACTGGACAACGTTCCGACCCGCGCAACGCCGCCGCGTCGCGCGCGAGCGCGCGGCGCGAGCACGCGCCCGACGAATGGGAGCTTCCGCGCGACGCCGAGGAGCTGCTCGACCTGCCCAAGCCGCCCGCGCCGGAGCGGCCGGTGGCGGCGCGCGAGCTGGTCGAGGCGGCGCGCGCGCTGGGCGTCGCGACGCTGGCCGCGCCCGACGTGCACTGCGCGCGGCCGGCGGGGCTCGCGGGGCTGCGCCTGCGCGCGGCCGCCAAGCACGCGGCGCTGCTCGACGACCTGCCGGAGTCGTTCTTCGCGCCGACTCCCTGCCACATGCCCTCGAGCGCCGAGCTGGAGGCCGCCTGCGCGGCGCTGCCCGAGTGCGCGGGCCCGCACCGGCCGCGCGAGCTGGGCGCCATGCGGCGCGCGCTGGAGGTGGCCGAACGCTGCGGCTGGACGCCGCCGCTCGATCGCGTGCTGCTGCCGACGATCGAACTGCCGGCGGGCGAGACGGCCTACTCGCGCCTGGTCGCCATGGCCTTCGCCGGCGCCTCGCGCCGCTACCGTCCGCTCAAGCCCGAGGTGGTGCGGCGCCTGGACCACGAGCTGTCGACCATCGACCGCCTGGGCTACGCGCCCTACTTCCTGCTGGTCGACGCCATCGCCGCGTTCGCGCGCGGGCGCGGCATCCCGTGCGTGGGCCGCGGATCGGCGGCCGACAGCCTGGTGGCGTACTGCCTCGGGATGACCGACGCGGATCCGCTGCGCTACGAGCTGGTCTTCGAGCGCTTCCTCAACCCGTGCCGCCGCGACCGGCCGGACATCGACTTGGACTTCTGCTGGCGGCGGCGCGACGAGGTGCTCGAGCACGTCTACTCGCTGTTCGGCGCCGACCGCACGGCCATGATCGCCACGGTGGCGACCTGCGGGCCGCGCGCCGCCTTCCGCGAGGCCGCGCTGGCCGAGGGCGTGCCGCCGCCGCTGGTGGCGCGCTGGTCGCGCCGCCTGCCGTGGCGCCTGCCGGGCGGCGGCGACGCGCCGGCCGCCCACGACGGATCCGCCGGCGATGCGTCAAGTGAACTTGACAGCGCGTCCGCCGAGCTGGAGTCGGGCGGATCGATCGGCGAGGCGCTGCGCGGCGCCGCCGGCGTGGGCGACGTCCCCTTCGACGAGCCGCGCCTGGCGCGCGCGCTGGCGGCGGCCGACGGCCTGCTGGGCGCGCCGCGCTTCTTCGGGCTGCACCCGGGAGGCGTCGTGGTCGCCCCGGGCCCCACGAGTTCGTTCGCGCCCTGCGCGCGCGCGCGCAAGGGACACCTCGTCGTGCAGTACGACAAGGACTCGGTCGAGGCGATCGGGCTGGTGAAGATGGACCTGCTCGGCAACCGCGCGCTCACCGTGCTCGGCGACTGCGTCCAGTCGCTGCGGGCGCGCGGCGTCGAGGTCGACCTGCAAGCGCTGCCGGAGGACGACCCCGCCACGGGGCGCGCGCTGGCCGAAGGCCGCACGCTCGGCTGCTTCCAGGTCGAGTCGCCCGGCATGCGCCACCTGCTGCAGCAGATGGACGCGCGCACGATGGACCACGTCATCCAGGCGGTGGCGCTGATCCGCCCCGGCGCGGCGGGCTCGGGCATGAAGGACGCCTACATCCGCCGCGCGCGCGGCGTCGAGGAGCCGCGCCCGCCGCATCCGCGCCTGGCGCATCCGCTGCGGCTGACGCACGGCGTGCTGCTCTACCAGGAGGACGTGATGGTCGCCGCCAGCCTGCTGGCGGGCATGGATCTGGGCGAAGCGGACCTGCTGCGGCGCGCGCTGCAGAAGCGGCGCATGGACGAGCTGCCCGCGCTGCGCGAGCGCTTCGTCGCCGGCTGCGCGCGCGAAGGCGTGGACGCGCAGGCGGCGCTGGCGGCGTGGGAGCTGGTGGCCAACTTCGCCTCCTTCGGCTTCTGCAAGGCGCACGCCGTCACCTACGGCCGCATCGCCTACCGCGCCGCGTGGCTGAAGGCGCGCCACCCCGCCGAGTACCTGGCCGCCTTCCTGGCCTCGGACACGGGCTACTACGACGCGCGCGTCTACGTCGAGGAGGCGCGGCGCCTGGGCGTCGCCATCCTGCCGCCGTGCGTCAACCGCTCGGGGCGCGACTTCGCCATCGAGCGCGCGCGCGGCGGCGCGACGGGCCTGCGCGTGCCGCTGTCGCGCGTGAAGGGCTTGTCGGAGCGCGCGCTGTCCGGGCTGCTCCGCGCGCGCGCCGAGGGCGGCGCCTACACCTCGCTGCCCGACCTCGCCGGGCGCGCGCCGCTCGACCGCGGCGAACTCGAGGCGCTGGTGAAATGCGGCGCGTGCGCCTGCTTCGACCGCACCATCCCGGAGCTACTGTGGCGCGCCAAGCTGCTCAAGGCCGCGCCGGGCGGCAAGCCGCCCGCGGACCTCGATCGCGGGCGGCTTGCCGCCTGCCGCGCGGCGGGCGAAGCGCGCGCGCGCGACGACGCGCGGGCGGGATCGTCGCCGCTGGAGGAGTTGGAGGCCGCGCGGCGCGCCACCGCCGGTTGGCGCGGCGCCGGCATCGGGCTCGGCCGCGCGCCGCTCGAGCCCGGCCAGGATCTCGTGCTGTTCCCCGAGCCGCCGCCCGGACGCCTCGCCTTGCCGCGTCTGCCCGAGCTCGGACCACTCGAGCGCGGGCGCCTCGAGCACGAGCTGCTGGGCTTGACCATCGAGGCGCACCCGACCGAGTTGTTCCCCTGTCCCGCGGAGCTGCGCGCAGCGCGCGCCGGCCGCACCTTGCGCCCGCCGACCGCCTGCGGCGAGCTGCGCCGCATGGCGGGCGCGCGCATCGCGCTGCGCGGCTGGCTCGCCGCCTCGCGCCGCGTGCACGCCGCCGATGGACGCCCGATGCGCTTCCTGACGCTCGAGGACGCCACCGGGCTCGCCGAGGTGGTCGTCTTCCCCGACGTCCACGAGCGCGACGCCGAGCACCTGGCCGAAGGCGGAGTGCTGCGCGTCGTCGGCGTGGTCGAGGAGCGCTTCGGTTCGTGCACGCTGCACGCCGAACGCGTCGAGTGAGGCGCGAGGCCGGCGATCGCCCGCGCCTAGCGGACCCTCGAGCACTCGTGGCGGTTCGCGTCGGAGCCGTCGAGGGCCTGGCCGACCTCGACGACCAGGCGCGCGTCGCCTTCGAAGCGGTAGGCGATGCGGCGCGGGTTGTCGTGCTCCGGCGCGAGGAAGATCCAGTGCGCGGGGCCGCTGGCCTCGTCGAGCCGGAAGGCGGTGGCGGGCGCGCCCAGCGGGCTGGCGAAGTAGCGCCACGCGCCGTCGCGCCACTCGAGCGCGAGGAACTCGTGGAAGACGGTCTCGCCGCTCGGCGCGGCCCAGCGGCCGAAGCCGCGCAACGAGCCGTCGGCCTGCAGGCTCCAGGCCTCCTCGATCGGCTGGCCGCCGGACTGGCCGCGCCACAGCCCCACGAACGGAGCCGGGTCCGGCGCGCCCGGACCCGGGAACGAGCGCGGGGCCGCGCAGGCCCCGCAGCAGGCGATGCAGGCGAAGAGCTCCGCGGCGAAGCGCATCGTCACGAGCCGGACGGCGCGTCGCTGCGGTGGTAGCGCAGGCTGACGTTCTCGCGTCCCATCTCGCGCAGGCGCTCGGCCTCCTTCTTCAGGCCAAGGTTGTGGGCCTTGGAGACCACGCTCTTCACGGAGCGCTGCAGCTGGCGCGCGATCTCGAGGTTGGGCGTGGTCGGGTAGATCTGGCGCAGCTTCTCGATCGCCTCGGAGTCCCAGCGCGGCATGCGGCTGGCGGGCGAGCCGACGAGGCGGCGCAGGAAGGCCTTGTCCTTGGCCAGGCGCAGCCGCGCGGCGACCTCGGTCACGACCTCGACCGGGCGGCCGAAGATGACGGCGAGGTCCTCGTCGGTGCGCGTGCCGTACAGGCGCTTGAACTCGACGAGTTCGTCCTGCGAGAGCGACTTGGGCGTCTGGATGCGCCGCAGCTCCATGATCTGCGACTGCACCTCGTCGAGCGGGCGCCCGAGGATGCGCGCGATCGTCTCGGGCGTGGTGCCGCCGATGTAGCGCTTGAGGTTCTGCACCTCGGCCGCGGTCCACGGCCCCGTGCGGGCCGCGATCTGGAAGGCCTGCTCGGCCATCTTCCTCACGCTGGCGACGGGCCGGTTCAATTCGCGGGCGATCGCCGTCTCGTCCCGGAGCCCGTAGAGCTCCTTGAGACGGGCGATTTCCGCTTGAGACCAGCGTCCCCGCCGCGGCGTGGCGGATCGTTCAGTTCCCCAGGTTGTCCTTCGCACGGTCGTGTCCTTCGATTGCGGTGCGGGTCGGCTTGGCGGGATAGCGAGTCCCGTCCAATCCGCGCTTGTTGGGCGCGGATCAGCGGCCTTCCCTTCGAATGTCGTCCGTGGCGACGTCGCTCTCCGCGAACGCATCGTCGCCGTTCCTGTCCGATAGCTGCTTCTGGTGCAGGCGCTCGCGCGCCGCGGCTAGGACGCCGCGCACACCTTCCGCAGTGGATTGCGAGCACGCCGCGCGCGCGATCTCCTTCGCCTCGGCGAAGGAGGTCTCGCGCACCGCGTACTTGATCTCCGGCAGCATGGTGGGAACCACGCTGACGGAGTGGAAGCCCATGCCCAGCAGGGCGAGCGCCGTGGCGTAGTCGCCCGCCATCTCGCCGCACACCGAGGCCTGCTTGCCGGCGGCCCGCGCCGCGCGCGCGACGTGCGCCAGCGCCGCGAACACGGCCGGGTTGTGCGGGTCGTACAGGCGCGCGACGCGCGGGTTGTCGCGGTCGACGGCCAAGAGGTACTGCACGAGGTCGTTGGTGCCCACGCTGACGAAGTCGGCCTCGAGCAGCAGCTGCTCGATGGCGAACACGGCCGAAGGCACCTCGACCATCACGCCCACCGGCACGTCGGCGGCGACCTCGAAGCCCTGCTCGAGCAGCTGCTTCTTGACGCCGTTGAAGATGCGGTGGACCTCCTGCACCTCCTCGAGGCTGGAGACCATCGGCAGGAGCACGCGCAGCGGGCCGTGGGCGGAGGCGCGCAGGGCGGCGCGCAGCTGCACGCGCAGGAGGTCCTGCCACTCGAGCGAGATGCGCAGGCCGCGCCAGCCCAGCGCGGGGTTCGCTTCCTTGGGCGTCTTGAAGTACGGCAACTGCTTGTCGTTGCCGATGTCGAGCGTGCGCAGCGTCACGGGGCGGCCGGACATGCGCTCCAGCACCCGGCGATAGAGGCGGTACTGCTCCTCCTCGCTCGGGAACTGCGGCCGCTCCATGTACATGAACTCGGTGCGCAGCAGGCCCACGCCGTCGCAGTGGCTGAACGGGAACGCGTCGAGGTCGCGCACGCTCTCGATGTTGACCTGCGTGGCGAAGGGATGGCCGTCGGTGGTCACCGCGGGCTCGCCGGCGTGCAGCGCGAGCTTCTTCTGACGCGCCTTGCGGCGCTCGATGCGCGCGAGGAAGCGGTCGACGTCCTCGGAGGCGGGCCGCAGCCCCACCGTGCCCGCGTCGCCGTCGACGCACACGCGCATGCCCTGCTCGAGGCGCGACAGGAGGTTCGGCAGGCCCACCACGCAGGGGAAGCCGAAGGAGCGGGCCAGCACCGCGCCATGGCTGTAGCGGCCGCCGGTCTCGCACACGACGGCCAGCACGCGCGAGCGCTCGAGGAAGGTGACGACCTGCGGAGTCAACTCGGCGGCGGCGATCACCACCTGCTCGCTCTCCTTCTCCATCTCGATCTTGTCGGTGCGCATCAGCGCGTCGAGCACGCGCCGCCACGGATCGATCAGCTCCTGCGACCAGCCCCCGCGCACGCGGTCGCCGCCCTCGCCCGCCAGCGAGGAGAGCACGCGATCGACCATGTGCTGCACCGCCGCCTCGGCGTTGATGCGCTGCTCGCGGATGGTCGTCTCCACTTCCTTGAGCGCCACCGGGTCGGCGAGCATCAGCTTGTGCAGGCCGAAGATCGAGGCGTCGCGCTCGCCGAGCTGCTGGGCGACGAGCTTCTGCTGCTGCTCGATGGAGGCGGATGTCTCGCGGATCGCGGCGTGCAGGCGCGACAGTTCGCGCGGGACGTCCTCCTCGGGCACCGACCACGTGGGCGCCGCGTCGCGCGCCGCGTGCACGACATGCACCGGACCAATGGCCAGACCGGGGGCGACGGCTACGCCTTTGACGGTCCTCATCTGGGCCATTGCGGTGGACTCGGGGGTCGGATGGCGCCGAGGGACGAGGAGGGCGGCCGGCGCGAGAATGCCGGTTGCTATCTGGCGGGCGAGGCGCGGGGGAAGCGCTCGCCTGCCTATGCTGTTTCGCCCTTCCAAGACCTCCCGGCGGGGGGGGAGTTGGATTGGATTGCCCAATTTACTGAGGCTTCATGGTCGGGAAAAGGGCTTTCGAGCGTCCCGCGACTGAAATCGTCGAGCGTCGCCGCAAATGGTGCCCTGATTCAAGATCCGGCGATCGAGGGGGCGAAACAGATCTGATCGAGCCATTTGGCGCCGTTTGGGGACACTCATGGACAAGAACCGCATCGTGGATCGTGGGCTCGTCGCCACTGGCATCGCCTGCTGCGTGGTCGGCGCCGGCCTCGCGGTCGCCAAGCACCTCCACCCCTTGGCCAGCGAGTACGCGGCCGGGGTCGGCCGCGCGCTGGCCAACGGCGGGATCCTCGCCGTGGCGGGACTGGGCTTCGTCGCGCTGGGCCGGTCGCGCGCCGGCGGCCGCGCGGAAGGCCAGGACCTGCTGCTCGAGCAGGTCGCGGCCGATCTGGTCCAACTGCGCGCGCGCCTCGACGCCCAATCCGGCGGCTTGGCCCCCGCCAACCGGACGACCGCCGTGGACGACGACCGCCTGTTCCGCCTGGCCGCCGCCATCGACCAGTTGGGAGCGCGCCTCGACGCGCGGCTCAAGGCCCAGCATGGCGAACTCGCCGCGGAGCTCCTGCGCCTGCGCACCGAGTGGACAGCCCACGCCTCCCCCGCCGCCGAGGACCGCTCGGCCCCGGGGCGGCAGGAGGACGACCAGGATCCGTGGTTGTCGACTCCCGAGCCCGAGATCGAGCTGGAGACCGGCTACGAGCCCGGCGAGGACGACTTCGAGGTCGTCGTCGAGCTCGAGGACGAGGACGACGACAGTCCGGGCCTCGGCATCCTCGACGACATCGAGGAGGCGCGCCACGCCGCGGAGCCGCGGCCGGGGCCGGCGCTGCCCGAGGCGACCTTGGAGGCCAAGTTGGCCGCGCTCAAGGACTTGATGGGCGATCCCGCCGTGCGCGCGGCGTTGGACGCCACGCGCCGCGCCGGCTGACGAGCACCGGCAGGCCCGCGAGGACCCATGCCGGCGAGGCCGCCGGACCGGGCCCTCGTCCCGCTCAGCCCTCGTCCTGCTTCTTGAAGAAGTTGGCGAACGGGTTGTTGACCACGTTCGGCTTCGGAGCGACGTCCTCGAG
>JBEBCR010000360.1:0-3705 GCA_041157565.1 Planctomycetota bacterium
CGCGACGCCTCGCTCGCGGCCGCGGGCGTCGCGCTCGGGCCGGCGACCTGGTCGCCGGCGGGGGCGCAAGCGCCCGCCACGCACGCGCAAAAAAGCGCCAACGACGCGCGCGCCGGCGAGCAAGCATCCAAGGCGCGGCGCGCGGCGTCCATCAGTCCTTCTTGTTCCAGTCCTTGTTCTTGTTGTTGTTCCACCAGGTCTGCCAGGCGGCCGGCTCGCGCTCGTCGTGCCCGGACAGCGCCTTGAGGCTGGTGATGATGGGCGAGCCGATGATGTCGTAGCGCTCCTTGGCGACGAGGTCGTTGGGATTGCCTTCCTTGTTGTTGAAGCTCGACATCAACACCTTGAGCATCGACTCGAAGGCGTCCTTCCTGACCTTGAGGTCGGCCTCCTTGAACTCGCCCAGCGCCTGCGCGGCGGCCGAGACGAGCGGCGGCTCCGGATGCTCGAGCAGCTTGACCAGCTTGCGCGTGGCGGCGGGGTCCTTGGTCTTGCCCAGTGACAGGATCAGGCGCCCGACCAGCGCCACGTCCTTCTTCAAGCGCTTGTCGTCGATCCAACCTTCGAGCGTCTTGGTCGACTCGGGGCCCATCGCTCCCAGCGCCACGGCCGCGGCCATGGAGAGCTTGTTGTTCGGCACGCCCTCCGACACCTCGTCGCGCTTCTGCTCGAAGGCCTTGCCGAGGAAGCCGACGATCGCCGCCTTGTCCTTGGGGCCGGACTTCGGGTACTCGACGAGGAGCTCGTCGACGATGGCGATGATCTCGGAGTCCTTGCCGCCCTTCTTGTCGCCCCACATGCCCTTGGCCTTGTCGATCTTGGCGGCGATCTCGGGTCGCTTGTCGGCGGGAGCATCCTGCGCGGGCCCTTGGAAGCCGGCGAGCGAGGCGGCCGGGACGCCGGTCGACGGGAGCGCCGACACGGAAGGCGCGAAGGCGCAGGCGAGGCAGGCGAACGGCAGGAGGAGGGAGGAGGTCTTCATGGTCTTCTACTGGTGCCGCCGGGGCGGAGGTGGATGCGGGCACGCGCGGCCCGGCCCGCGCGATTGTCATCGTGCGCGGCCTGCGCGTGCAAGCCACGAACGGGGCCGAGTCCGCGGATCCCCGCAATTGTCCTGCCAGCCAGCCGGGTTCCAAGGCCCGCGCGCGCGCCGGCGCGGGCGGCCCTGGGCACCACGCCGGGATGGACGCCCGGGACCTTCAGGATCTTCCCCGCGCGGCGTCGCCAGCGCTCGACTTGCGCAAGATCCGCGCCCGCCGGCCGGTTCCTCGTTCGCCTCGACGAGCGCCGGCGGCTCTCCTCCCTTTCGCCCCGCGCCGAGCGCCGCGCTCGCCTCGTCCAGCCCACGGACCGGCTTCACCACGATGCGACCGACTGGCACGGCGCAGCCGGCCCTCTCACCGTGGACGAGCGTGTCCTCCACGGAGGTCGCTGGCGGCCGCTCGGACCGCCGGCGGTCGCCCTGCTCCACCGCGACGCCACGCCTCGGGGGGCGCGTTCGCGCCTAGGCTCGTGGCAGGCGCGCGTTCCACGCCTGCGCCACTTCGCGCGAGCGCGGAAAGCGCAAGCCGTGCAGGACTTCGTCGATCGCCAGGCATTCGCGCACCGCGTTCGCGAGGACCAGCGCCTCGGCGCGGCGCAACTCGTCCAGGGCGAGCGGCCCTTCGTCGACCGAGGCGCCAAGGGCGCGCGCCGCCTCGAGGGCCAAGGCGCGGCCGATGCCCTCGAGCCCGCCGCGGCGCGGCGCGCGCACGACGCCATCGACCACCAAGAGCGCGCAGCCGATCGTGCCCTCGGCCACGTGGCCCTCGCGATCGAGCAGCAGCGCATCGAAGGCGCCCAGGGCGCGCGCCTGGTCCCGCGCGCGCGTCCACGCCAGGCGCGCATGCAGCTTGTGCGCGCGCAACGGATCGTCGGGGCGATCGTGGCGCGCCACGAGCGCGAGTCGCGCGACGCTCGGCGCGGGTTCGACGGCGCGCGCCTCGCACACGACGCGCGCCCGCCCCGGCACGCCCGGCGCCGCCAGGAACGTGGCGCGCAGCGCGTGCACGCCGCGCGGCAATCCGCGCGCCAACTCGCGCGCCCACTCGGTCCACGCCTGCGGCAGCTCGACGCCCAACTCGCGCGCGGCGCGCGTCGCGCGAGCAGCGTGCCGCTCGACGCGCAGCAACCGTCCATCCTCGACGCGCAGCGTCTCGAACCACGCCATCCCCTGGCTGGCGGCCACGAACCACGCCGGCAACTGCGAGGCCTCGGGCGCTCCGACGACGCCGTCGAGCGACACGTCGCCCACGCGCGCGGCGGCGCGTTCGCTCGCGCCGGACTGGCTCGGGTTGGACTCGTCGCGCGCCTGCATCGCCGCCCAAAGCCTCGTCGCCGGCCCAGCGCTGGTCAACGCCCTTCCAAGACGTCGATCAAGGCGCGCGCCTTGTGGAGGGTCTCGTCGTCCTCCGAGGCGGGGTCGCTGGACCACGTGATGCCGCCGCCGACGTGGAAGCACGCCTCGCCGTCCGCGCCCGACGCGCCGTCGGCGCGCGGACGCCACACCAAGGTGCGGATCAGGATGTTGAAGGCCGCGCGGCCGTCGTGGCCGAGCCAACCCAGCGCCCCGGTGAACCAGCCGCGGCCTTCGCCCTCGAGCTCGGCGATGGCCTTCATGGCCGCCACCTTGGGCGCGCCGGTGATCGAGCCGCCGGGAAACAGGGCGCGGAGCACCTCGGTGGCGCGCGTCCCAGGCCCCATCCGCCCGACGACATCGGCCACGAGGTGATGCACCGTGGCGTAGGTCTCGAGTCGCGGCCACCCCTCGACGCGCACGCCGCCGGTCTGCGCCAGCCATCCAAGGTCGTTGCGCTCTAGATCGACGATCATCGCCAACTCCGCGCGGTCCTTGGCGCTGCCGAACAGCTCGGCCTTGCGCCGCGCGTCGTCCGCCGCGTCGACGCCGCGCGCCACGGTGCCCTTGATCGGCCGCGTGCGCGCTTCGAGTCCGTCGTAGTCGAGCAGGAGTTCCGGGCTCGACGACAAGATGGCGCCGCGCGGCGTGTCGGTCGCGCCGCACGACAAGTCCGCGTCCCACCACAAGCAACCGGCGTAGGGCGCCGGATTGCGCGCGCGCAGGCGCAGGTACGCCTCGAGCGGGTCCCCGGCGATCGCCGCCTCGAAGCGGTGGGCGAGGTTGGCCTGGTAGAAGTCTCCGCGTCCGATGCGCCGGCGCACCTCGGCGATGCGCTGCTGGTGGCGCTCGATGCTCGTCAGGCGCCGCAAGGGTCCGGCGAGCCGCAGCGGATCGAGGCGCCGCGGCGCGGCGTCGAGCAAGGCGCGCAGTTCGCGTTCGCGCTCCGCGACGCCGGGCCGACCATCGAGCGCGCCGCCGTCCGCGTCCGCGCCGAGCACGAGCCAGGCGCGACCGCTGGCGTGGTCCCAGGCGATCCAGTCGCAGTACAGTCCCCCCGCGACGAGCGGCAGGCGCCACGGGTCGCGCGGCGGCGCGAAGTGGCGTTCCTCGCCGGCGACCCCGAGGTCGTAGGACAACGCCACGAACGCGCCGCCGACGAAGTCCGTCGGCGCCGCGTCGCCACCGGCGTCGACGAGTCGCGCGCGCCACGCATCGAGCAAGGCGATCGACGACGGCGGAGGTGCCGCGCGCAGCGGATCGAAGGCGACGAGGCTGGTGCGCGCCGGCGCGCCGCCGGTGCTGTCGCA
>JBEBCR010000361.1:0-10598 GCA_041157565.1 Planctomycetota bacterium
GGCGCGCGGCGACCGGGTCGACCAGGTTCGTCCGCGCGTCGCGGGCGGCCAAGACCACCGCACCACCAACCCGACCCACATGGCCTACAAGCAGGATCAAGGACGCTACGCGCGACTCGCCGCGTACTGGACGCTGGCGCTGCTGCTCTTCTACGGCTGCATGTCGCTGCGCGAGACGCTGTCGGCCTACGCTCCGCTGAGCCGGCCGCTCGTCGAGTCGATGAAGAAGCTGCCGATCCTCGGCCTGCAATTCGACGCGGGCCTCCTGATCGTGGCCGTGGTGCTCGTCGGAGGCATGTACCTCCTGTACCGCTTCCTCGAGCGCCCGAAGAGCGCCGATCTCCTGATCGACACCGAGGGCGAGCTGCGCAAGGTCACCTGGCCCTCGGGCGAAGAGGCGGTCAACTCCAGCCTCGTCGTCATCGGCACGGTGCTGTTCCTGATGGCCTTCCTCGCCGGGGCCGATTGGATCCTCGGCAAGTGGACCATGTACCTCCTGACGGGAAGCGCTTGAGGCACGGGACATGTCCATGAAGTGGTACTTCGTCCGCTGCCAGTCGGGTCGCGAGGACTCGATCGCCCGCAACGCGCTCACGCGCCTGCGCAGCAAGGGCGTCTCCGACGTCATCCCGCAGGTGCTCGTGCCGTTCGAGCGCGTGACCGACCTCAAGTCGGGCAAGAAGCGCGTCAAGAACAAGAAGCTGTACCCGGGCTACCTGATGGTGCAGGCGGACATCGACGACCTCGAGGACGCGCGCGTCCTGGCGGCGCGCGACACGCTGCGCCAGATCGACGGCCTGCGCGACTTCCTCGGCACGCGCGGCGAGGCGACGCCGCTGTCCGACGCCGAAGTCGGCACGATCCTGTCGCGCATGTCCGACAGCGAGAGCAAGCCGCAAGTCACCATCGGCCTCTCCAAGGGCGACATGGTCAAGATCAAGTCGGGCGCCTTCGGGGGCTTCGACGGACCGATCGAGGAAGTCAACACGGAGAAGGGCACGGTGAAGGTCGTCGTCACGATCTTCGGGCGCCCGACGCCGGTCGAACTGGAGTACTGGGAGGTGGAGACCGTCTGAGGCCCGCTTCCGGGCGCCGACTCGCCGCGACGCGGCGGGCGCGGGGCCGGAAAGGGGCGCGGACCCTCCCTCCCAAGCGATCGGCCGGCCGTCCGACGCCACGTCGGCGCGGGAGGCCGACCGGCCAAGCCGGCCAGGCGCGAACACTCCACCAGAGAACACTCCGCCCACGAACATTCGGCCCACGAACATTCCGACAGGGAACACCGGAAAAGAGCACACACAGGAGTCCGCGGCGCGCCGCGGGCAGCATCACGATGGCAAAGGAAATCACAGGCAAGATCAAGCTGCAGTGCCCCGCGGGCCAGGCCACCCCGGCCCCGCCCGTCGGCCCCGCGCTTGGTTCGTACGGCGTGAACATCGCCGCGTTCGTCAAGCAGTTCAACGACGCGACGCGTCCGCAGATGGGCTTGATCATCCCGGTGGAGATCACGGTCTACAAGGACCGCAGCTTCACGCTGGTGTTCAAGACTCCGCCCGCCTCGGTGCTCCTGAAGAAGGCGGCCGGCATCGACGCGGCCACCGGTCGCACCGGCCACGAGACCAAGGGCAAGGTCACCAAGAAGCAGGTCGAGGAGATCGCCAAGACCAAGCTTCCCGACCTGAACTGCCGCGACCTCGCGGCGGCCGTCAAGATCGTCGAAGGCACCGCCCGCTCCTCGGGCATCAAGATCGAGGGCTGAGTCGCAGGCTCGCCCAACAGCTAAGGAACAACATGGTCAAGCGCAGCAAGAGATACCTGCAGGCCGCAGCGAAGGTCGACTCGACGAAGACCTTCGCCCCGGCCGACGCCTTGCGACTCATCAAGAGCCTGCCGGGCACGAAGTTCGACGAGACGATCGAGGTGGCCATCCACCTCGGCATCGATCCCAAGAAGACCGACCAGCTCGTGCGCGGCGCCGTGTCGCTGCCCAAGGGCCTGGGCAAGTCGGTCAAGGTGATCGTGTTCGCCGAAGGCGACAAGGCCGCGGCCGCCAAGGCCGCCGGCGCCGACGAGGTCGGCTCGGGCGAGCTGGCCGACAAGGTGCTCGCCGGCTGGACCGACTTCGACATCGTCATCGCCAGCCCGGACATGATGAAGCACGTCGGCAAGCTCGGAAAGGTGCTCGGCCCGCAGGGCAAGATGCCCAGCCCGAAGTCCGGCACCGTCACGGCCGAAGTCGGCCAGGCGGTCAAGGAGTTCAAGGCCGGCAAGGTCGAGTTCCGCACCGACGCGGGCGGCAACGTCCACGCCGCCGTGGGCAAGAAGAGCTTCGCGGTCGAGGACCTCAACGCGAACCTGCTGGCCTTCCTCGAGCATGTGCAATCGCTGCGCCCGGCCGCGGTGAAGGGCTCGTTCTTCCGCCGGATCTCGGTCTGCTCCTCGATGGGGCCGGGCCTCAACATCCAGTGGGAGGTGGCCAGTGCCTAATCTCGTCAATCGACTCCTCGTCCAGGACCTGTCCCGCGACGTCGCCAACGCCGAAGGCATGGCCGTCGTCACGTGGGGCGGGCTGAACGCCGTGCAGAACGAAGAGCTCCGCGACAAGCTCGCCGAGAAGGGCGCGGGCATGATGCTCGTGCGCGGCAAGCTGCTGCGCATCGCGCTGCGCGAGAAGGGCATCGAGCTCTCGCAGGACGTGGTCGCCGGACAGGTGGCCGTGGCCTACGGCTCGACCGAGGCGACGATCCACGCCATGCGCATCCTGACCTCGGAAGAGGCCAAGAAGACCGGCAAGATCGCCGTGCGCGGCGGCGTGATCGAAGGCCGCTTCATCGCGGGCAAGGAGGCGGAAGCCATCGCCGACCTGCCCGATCGCAACACCCTCAACGGCAAGGTGGTCTCGCTGCTCGCCAGCGGTCCGCGCGGAGTCGTCTCCGTGCTCAACGCCGTGCCGTCCGCACTGGTTCGCGTCCTCCAGGCGCGCGCCGATCAACTGGAGAAGGCCAGCGGGGCCGCCTCCTGAACCGGTGCGCGTCCTCGAACGCGCGCATCGACCCTCCAACCCCTGTCAGAAAGCTAGAAGGAAACTCCCATGTCCGACACGATCGAACTCGAACCGGAGCTCGCCGACATCGTCGCGAAGCTGGACGGCCTGACCCTGATGCAGGCCTCGAAGATGGTCAAGCACCTCGAAGCGCGCTGGGGCGTCAGCGCGGCCGCTCCGGTGGCCGTGGCCGCCGCCGCGGGCGCTGGTGCCGCCGCCGCGGCCCCCAAGGCCGAGGAGAAGACCTCCTTCGACGTCATCCTGGAAGCCGCCGGCGACAAGAAGATCGACGTCATCAAGGTCGTGCGCGAAGCGACCGGCCTCGGCCTCAAGGAAGCCAAGGACCTCGTCGACGGCGCCCCGAAGCCCGTCAAGACCGGCATCGACAAGGCCGAAGCCGAAGCCCTCAAGGCCAAGCTCGACGGCGTCGGCGCCAAGGTCAAGCTGGCCTGATCCCCGCCCGCCTCGGCCGTGGAGGAGTCCGGCTCGCGCCGGGCGTCCACGCCGGCCGGGGAGGGTACCCCTGCTTGCGCCGCTTCCCACAGGACTCGCGTCCAGGGGGGGGCGGCGTGCGGCAGTAGAGGGGGATTCACCGAGGCTTTGCGCAAGGCGGGAGATCGCTCTCGTTTTGCGCTAGCAATCGGCGTGCCGCCTTTCGTACCTTTTCCGGTCTCGACTCGGGGAACACCACTCTCCGGGAAGGGGGCACGGTCCACGTCCTCGGCGCGTCGCGCGCTTGGAATCGAGTCCATCCCCGCAGGGGAGGACGCGTTTCCAGCCTGCGACGCCGGCGCGAGGCGACGCAGGCGCCAGGTCGAGGAGGCACAGCCAGGGCAGCAGGCACGATTCCACAGCCGCACACGCGAGCAGCGACGAAGTCGGGCAGGTCCCGCTCCTAGTCCGCCGCGAGGCGCGCCTTCGTCGCGACGCGTCGAAGGCGCACTCCCGTCACCGCTCGACGCGCTTGGAATCGAAGTCGCGGCCCCCAGGCAGCGCTTCCCCTCCACGGGCCCGTCGCCGATCGCCGGCACGCCGAACGACGCGCGAGGATCGCGTCCGCTCCAAAGCGAGCACCAAGCCACCTACGGTTCGCGGCGCAACAGCGCCGCCGCGCGCCAAAGTCAGACAACCTCGACGCGGCAACCGCCCGTCGCGCCGAGGCCGACAGCACGAAGACTCCGGCGGCCCGGCCACGCGCGACCTGCTCCCGGCGCGCGAGGCCTGGTCCAAAGGCCCCCAGCACCACGATCGAACCCACGGCAGACGGCCAAGCTCCGCCCTCCTCCACCGCGCCCTCCTTCCCGGAGGGAGGGGACGGCGGGACGGCGAGGCCCGACGCCAAGGCGACCATGACCAAGACCAACGTCCCCGTGCGCACGTTCGGCCGGTATCCGGCCATCCTCGACCTCCCCAACCTGGTCGAGATCCAGACCGAGGCCTACCAGGCGTTCCTCGCCATCGACACGCCGCAGAGCCAGCGCCCCGACGAGGGGCTCGAGGCGCTCCTGCGCGAGGTGTTCCCGATCTACTCGTACGACAAGACGATGTGCCTCGAGTACGTCGGCTACGACCTCGGTCGTCCGCGCTACTCGATCGACGAGTGCCGCAAGCTGCGCCTGACCTTCGGGCATCCGTTCAAGGTGCGCCTGCGCCTGATCAAGCCGGAGCCGGTCGAGGAGGAGGTCTATCTCGGCGAGCTGCCGATCATGATCGGCGGCGGCGAGTTCATCATCAACGGCTCCGAGCGCGTCATCGTCAGCCAGCTGCACCGCTCGCCCGGCGTCGACTTCAGCTTCGAGGCGAGCAGCGCCGGCGACAACCGCAAGCTGCACAACTGCTGGATCATCCCCGAGCGCGGCTCGTGGGTCGAACTGAACGTCACCAAGAAGGACACGCTGTCGGTCCGGATCGACCAGTCGGGCAAGTTCTCGATCGTGACCCTCCTGCGCGCGCTGTCGGACTCGCTGTCGACCGACCGCGACATCCTGCGCGCGTTCTACCCGACCAAGGTCGAGAAGCGCGGCAAGGCGCAGACCGGCACGAGCTTCTCCAAGGCGATCACGAACAAGATCGCGGTGGGCGACGTGGTCGTGCTGAAGACCGGCGAAGTGCTGGTCCAGTCGGGCATGCCCATCACCGAGTCGCAGGCGGCCGAGATCGCCGCGGGCGACCTGGCAGAGGTCGAGGTGGTCGACGGCGAGGAGGTCGACGCGCTGATCCTCAACTCGCTGCACGAGGACCCGACGAAGAGCCACGAGGAGGCGCTGCTCAAGATCTACTCGCGCCTGCGCCCGGGCAACCCGGTGCAGATCGAGAAGGCGCGCGAGCTCTTCCACGAGAAGTTCTTCGACGCCCAGCGCTACCGGCTCGGCCGCGTCGGCCGCTTCCGCCTCAACCGCAAGTTCGGGCTCTCCACCAACGAGGAGATCCAGACGCTGACGGCGGACGACTTCGTCAACTGCATCAAGTACATCGTCGGCCTGCGCGCCGGCAAGGGCGAGATCGACGACATCGACAACCTCGGCAACCGCCGCGTGCGCTCGATCGCCGAACTGGCCGCCGACGAGTTCAGGAAGGGCCTGCTCAAGCTGCGCCGCACGGCGCAGGAGCGGATGAACCTCGAGAACCCCGAGACCGTCAGCCCGCGCACGCTGATCAACGCCAAGACCTTCAGCAGCGCGGTCGAGTACTTCTTCGGCCGCAGCGAGCTGTCGCAGGTCGTCGACCAGGCGAACCCCTTGTCGCAGCTGACGCACGAGCGCCGCCTGTCGGCCCTCGGCCCCGGCGGCCTGAACCGCAAGCGCGCCGGCTTCGACGTGCGCGACGTGCACCTGTCGCACTACGGGCGCCTGTGCCCGATCGAGACGCCGGAAGGCTCGAACATCGGCCTGATCTCGTCGCTCGCCATGTTCGCGCGCCTCGACGCGTACGGCTTCCTGTGCGCGCCCTACAGGAAGGTCAAGAACGGCAAGCTGACCGACGAGGTCAAGTACCTGCGCGCCGACGAGGAGGCGGGCCTCGTCATGGCGCCCGCCGACGTCGAGATCGGCAAGGACGGCTCGCTCTCGGGCGACCGCGTCCTGGCGCGCCGCGACGGCGACAACATCGAGGTCCCGCCGGAGGAGGTCGACTACGTCGACGTCTCGCCGAGCCAGATCATCGGCGTCTCCGCCGCGCTCATCCCGTTCCTCGAGCACGACGACGCCAACCGCGCGTTGATGGGCTCGAACATGCAGCGCCAGGCGGTGCCGCTCCTGCGTCCCGAGACGCCCGTCGTGGGCACCGGCATGGAGAAGCAGGTGGCGCGCAACTCGAACATGCCGCTCTACGCCGAGAAGCCCGGCGTCGTGCGCTACGTCGACGCGCACCGCATCATGGTCGACGCCGACGAGTACCCGCTGCAGAAGTTCCGCGGGATGAACGAGCGCACGACCCAGAACCACCGCCCGGTGGTGGTCGAGGGCCAGAAGGTCGAGAAGGGCCAGCTCCTGGCGGACGGCGCCTCCACCGCGGGCGGCGAGCTCGCGCTGGGCAAGAACCTGCTGGTCGCCTTCATGACCTGGGACGGATTCAACTACGAGGACGCGATCCTCGTGTCGGAGCGGCTGGTGCGGGACGACGTCTTCACCTCGATCCACATCGAGGAGTACGAGGTCGAGATCCGCGAGACCAAGCTGGGCAAGGAGGAGTTCACGCGCGACATCCCCAACGTGGGGGAGAAGGCGCTGTCGAACCTCGACGAGGCCGGCATCGTGCGCATCGGCACCTTCGTGGAGGCCGGCGACATCCTGGTCGGCAAGGTCGCGCCCAAGAGCAAGAGCGAGCTGACCCCCGAGGAGAAGCTGCTGCACGCCATCTTCGGCAAGGCCGGCGTCGACGTGAAGAACGCCAGCCTCACGATGCCCCCGGGCACGCGCGGCGTGGTGATCGACGCGCAGAAGTACTCGCGCCGGGTCAACCTGACCGACGCCGAGCGCAGCAAGGCGCTGGCGGTGATCCGCGACGCCGAGAAGGACTTCCTCTCGGCGCTCAAGGACTTCACCTCGGGCATGCTCAAGGACGTGCGCGCGGCGCTCGGCGGCGAGGTCACGGACGACCTCACCGGCCAGCCGGCCGCCATCGACGACACGGCGAGCTTCGACGAGCTGCGCCGCGTCAAGCTCCTGTGCCGCCAGACGGCCGAGTCGCACCCGTCGAAGGACAAGCGCGAGAAGGCGCTGACCATCATCGACGAGTACACGGCCCGCATCGAAGGCAAGGAGGCCGACAAGAACAAGATCGTCAACCGCCTGTCGCGCGGCGACGAGCTGCCGACCGGGGTGCTCGAGAAGGTGATGGTCTACGTCGCCACCAAGCGCAACCTGTCGGTGGGCGACAAGATGGCCGGCCGCCACGGCAACAAGGGCGTCATCTCCAAGGTCTGCCCGATCGAGGACATGCCCTACCTCGAGGACGGCACCCCGGTCGACATCGTGCTCAACCCGCTGGGCGTTCCCAGCCGCATGAACGTCGGCCAGATCCTGGAGACGCACCTCGGCATCGCCGCCCGGCAGCTGGGCGTGCGCTGCAGCACGCCGGCCTTCGACGGCGCCAGCGAGGACGAGATCGAGGCGATGCTCAAGGAGGCTGGCCTGCCCACCTCCGGCAAGCGGCGCCTGGTCGACGGCCGCACCGGCATGCCGTTCGAGCAGGACGTGACCGTGGGCGTGATGTACATGCTCAAGCTGCACCACCTCGTCGACGAGAAGGTGCACGCGCGCGCCACCGGCCCGTACTCGCTCATCACCCAGCAGCCGCTGGGCGGCAAGGCGCGCTTCGGCGGCCAGCGCTTCGGCGAGATGGAAGTGTGGGCGCTCGAGGCCTACGGCGCCGCGGCGATCCTGCAGGAGCAGCTGACCGTCAAGTCCGACGACGTCGACGGCCGCACGAAGATCTACGAGTCGATGGTCAAGGGCCTGAACATCCTCGAGCCCGGCACGCCCGTGTCGTTCGAGGTGCTCACGAACGAGATCAAGGGCCTGGGACTGAACATGGAACTGCACAAGAAGGCCGCGACCATCTGAGGGGGGACGGGACCATGAGCGACATGATGTACACGCGCGTCAACGACTACGGCTCCGTCACGATCTCGCTGGCCAGCCCGGAGGACATCCGGTCTTGGTCGTACGGCGAGGTGAAGAAGCCGGAGACGATCAACTACCGCACCTACCGTCCCGAGCGCGACGGCTTGTTCTGCGAGCGCATCTTCGGTCCCGAGAAGGACTGGGAGTGCTTCTGCGGCAAGTACAAGGGCATCAAGCACAAGGGCATCGTCTGCGACAAGTGCGGCGTGATGATCACGCACAGCCGCGTGCGCAGGAAGCGGATGGGCCACATCAACCTGGCCGCGCCCGTCGCCCACATCTGGTTCTTCAAGGCGATGCCCTCGCGCCTCGGCAACCTGCTGGGCGTCAAGGTCTCGAACCTCGAGCGGGTGGTCTACTTCCAGGACTACATCGTCGTCGATCCGGGCGACACGCCCCTCGAGGAGCACCAGCTCCTGACCGAGGAGGAGTACCGCAAGGAGCGCGCCAAGTACGGCTCCGAGTTCGACGCCGACATGGGCGCCGAGGCGGTCAAGAAGATGCTGCGCCGGCTCGACCTCCACAAGCTCTCCGAGGAGCTGCGCGAGGAGCTGGTCTCCACCAAGAGCAAGCAGCGCATCAAGGACATCATCAAGCGCCTGCGCACCGTCGAGATGCTGCGCGACTCCGGGCAGAACGCCGAGCACATGGCGCTCGACGTCATCCCGGTCATCCCGCCCGACCTGCGCCCGCTGGTGCTGCTCGACTCGGGCAACTTCGCAACGAGCGACCTGAACGACCTCTACCGCCGCCTCATCAACCGCAACAACCGGTTGAAGAAGCTGCTCGACCTCAACGCGCCCGAGGTCATCATCCGCAACGAGAAGCGGATGCTGCAGCAGTCGGTCGACGCGTTGTTCGACAACGGCCGCTGCCGCCGCCCGGTGCTCGGCTCGAGCAACCGCCCGCTCAAGTCCCTGACCGACATGATCAAGGGCAAGCAGGGCCGCTTCCGCGAGAACCTGCTCGGCAAGCGCGTCGACTACTCGGCGCGTTCGGTGATCGTCGTCGGTCCCGAGCTGCGCCTGCACCAGTGCGGCCTGCCCAAGAAGGTGGCCCTCGAGCTGTTCCAGCCGTTCATCATCCGGCGCCTCAAGGAGCTGCAGCTCGCCGACACCATCAAGTCGGCCAAGCGCATGCTCGAGCGCCGCGACGAGGAGGTGTGGGACATCCTCGAGGAGGTCATCCGCGACCACCCCGTGCTCCTCAACCGCGCGCCGACGCTGCACCGGATGGGCATCCAGGCCTTCGAGCCGGTGCTCATCGAGGGCAACGCCATCCGCCTCCACCCGCTGGTGTGCGGCGGCTTCAACGCCGACTTCGACGGCGACCAGATGGCCGTCCACCTGCCGCTGTCCTACGAGGCGCAGATCGAGGCCGCGACGCTGATGTTGTCGACCAACAACATCTTCTCGCCCGCCAACGGCGCGCCGATCATCTCGCCGTCGCAGGACATGGTGCTCGGCATCTACTACTTGTCGAAGTCGCCGCAGGGCGACCGCAAGAAGGTCCGGGTCTACGGCTCGTCCGCCGAGCTGTTCCTGGCGCAAGGCCACCGCGAAGGCGCGGCCGACGTGCGCACGCACCAGCCGGTGCGCCTGCGCATGGAGCCGGGGCGCCTCGTCAAGCTGCACGCCGACCGCTCGCCCGTCGAGGTCGGCGCCGACGGCAAGATCGAGGAGGGCGGCAAGCGCTCCCACCTCGAGACGACCTACGGCCGCGTGCTGTTCAACGACATCCTCCCGCCGGGGATGCCGTTCTACAACTACGAGCTGAACAAGAAGGGCATCCAGAACCTCATCTCCGACTGCCACCGGCTGCTCGGCCGCGACGCGACGCTGAAGCTGCTCGACGACCTCAAGGACGTCGGCTTCCGCAGCTCGACGCGCGCCGGCATGTCGTTCGGCAAGGACGACATCCGCGTGCCCCCGGGCAAGCGCGCCATCCTCGACGCCACGCAGAAGGAGATCGACAAGGTCGAGAAGAACTTCCAGCGGGGCGTCATCACCGAGGGCGAGCGCTACCTGAAGATCGTCGACCTGTGGACGCACGCCCGCGAGAAGGTGGGCGAGGAGCTGATGGGCGTCCTGCGCGAGGACTACGACGACCAGTCCGGCTACGTCAACCCGATCTGGTGCATGGTCACCTCCGGCGCGCGCGGCTCGATCGACCAGGTGCGCCAGCTGGGCGGCATGCGCGGCCTGATGGCCAAGCCGTCGGGCAAGATCATCGAGACGCCGATCAAGGCCAACTTCCGCGAAGGCCTGAAGGTCCTCGAGTACTTCTCGTCGACCCACGGCGCGCGCAAGGGCCTCGCCGACACCGCCCTGAAGACCGCCGACGCCGGCTACCTGACGCGCAAGCTGACGGACGTCGCGCAGAACGTGGTCATCACGATGGAGGACTGCGGCACGCAGAACGGCGTGTACAAG
>JBEBCR010000362.1:0-7220 GCA_041157565.1 Planctomycetota bacterium
CCAGCGCGACTCGTCGGCGCCCAGCGCGCGCGCGTACTCCGCCAGCACTTCGGGCGTGTCGTGCTCGGGGTCGACGCTGATGGTGACGAGGCGCGCATCGACGCCGGCGAGCTTTTCGGACAAGGCGCGCATGTTGCCGCTGATCTTGGGGCACGGTCCCGTGCAGCGCGTGAAGATGAAGCCCACCACCCACGGCTTGCCGAGCAGATCCTCGCGCGCGATGGCGCGTCCGCTGCGCTCGACGAGCTGGAATGGCTTGACTGCTCCGAAGCGTTCGAGGCTGTCGGCCGGCTGGGCGAGCTGCGCGGAGGCGAGGCTGGTGGGCGCGTGCCGCGAGGCGAGCCACGCGCCGATCACCACCACGGCGACCAGCGAGAAGATGGCCGCCCCGAGGATCCAGACGGGCACGGGCTTGGCGGGAACGGGCGTGGCGTTGGCGGGCTTGGGGGATTCCATGGTGCGCGTCGCGTGGAGGCTTGTCCGATTGGCTTGACAGATGGCGGGTGCGCGAGGCTCAGTCGAAGTAGAGCGCCCACAGGAGCACCAGCCACACGAGGTCGACGAAGTGCCAGTACGGGGCGGCGAGCTCCAGGGCGCGGCCGGTTCCGCCGCGCGCCTGCGCGATCCAGCCGCAGCCGATCCAGGCAGCGCCGGCGGCGACGTGCAGTCCGTGGACGCCGGTCAGCACGTAGAAGCAGGCCCACCACAGGTCGGTGGAGGGCCGGCTTCCGCCCGCCAGGAGGGCGCCCCACTCCCACGCCATGGCGGCGAGGAACAGCAGGCCGAAGAGCAGCGCGGCGAAGCCGAAGCAGAGCGAGCGGGGGCGGTTCTCCGCGCGCGCCGCGAGCGCGACGTGCAGGCAGGCGGAGCTCGAGAGGAGCAGCGCGGTCATCGCCAGCGCCAGCGGCAGGTCCAGTTCGGCCTGCCGGCGCGGCGCCAGCACGATCCAGGCCGAGAACAACCCGGCGAAGAACATCACCTCGGTGGCGAGGAACACCAGCACGCCCAATCGCGCGCGGTCGATCGACGCCGTGCGGGGCGCGCTCAGTTCCATCCAAGCCTCGCCAGCGCGCCGGTGCGCGGATCGCAGACCACGGCGAGGAGCACCAGCGGCAGGTGCACCAGCGAGGCGTGCAGCAGGAACCTGGCGCTGGCGCGTTCCGTGCGCCAGGCGAAGCGCGCGGCCGCCGCGACGTAGCCCGCCGACAGGGCGAGCGCCGAGACGGTGAACAGCGCCCCCGCGTCGCCGCGCATGGCGGGCAGCATGCACACCGGCATGAGCGCGAGCCCGTGCATGAGCGCGGCGCGCGAGGCCATGCGCTCGCCGTCCTCCTCGCCCGCGAGCATGCGCAGCCCGCCGCGGCGGTAGTCCTCGCGATACAGCCAGGCGATGGCCATGAAGTGCGGGAACTGCCAGACGAAGACGATGGCGAAGAGGATCAGCGCCCAGCCCTCGACCGAGCCGGCGATGGCGGCGTAGCCGAGCAGCGGCGGGGCCGCGCCGGGCACGGCGCCGACCAGCGTGTTCAGCGTGCTGTGGCGCTTGAGCGGCGTGTAGACCGCGACGTAGGCGAACAACGTGCCGAGCGCCAGGAGCCCGGCGACCAGGTTGAAGCGCACGCACAGGAGCAGCACGGCGGCCAGCGCCAGCAGCGAGGCAACGAGCAGGGCGTCGCGGGCCGACAAGCGCCCGGCCGCCACGGGCCGCAGGCGCGTGCGCTGCATCAGGCGGTCGGTGTCGCGCTCGACCACCTGATTGAAGGCGCTGGCGGCCGCGGCCGAGAGCGTGATCCAGGCCGAGGCCTCGAAGGCGCGCGCCAGCGTGAAGTCGGTGGCCGGCGCCACCAACGCGCCGACGAAGGCCGCCACCGCCACGAAGACGGCGATGCGCAGCTTGAAGAGCGTCGCCAGGTCGCTGGCGAGGCTCGGAGCGAGCGCGGCGTCGTCGGTGCGGGAGGCCATGGAGTCCGTCGGTGGTTGGTTCAGGCGGCCTGCGGGCGCAGGGAGCGGTGCGCCCAAAGGGTGCAGGATACCGTGGTCCACAGGAGCAGCGCGCCCGTGGCCACGTGCAGGGTGGCGAAGACGGCCTCGCCGACCGAGACGGGGTTCGTCGGCCCCGTGACGATGTAGACCCACACCGCGGTCAGGATGCCGAGCACCACCTGCAGGCCGAGCAGGAGGTGCAGGCGGCGCTTGAGCGCGCGCCAGCGCGCCGCGTCGGCGCCGCCCTCCTCCGCGACCTTGCCGCAGCCCGCGCCGAGCAGCACGACGAGTCCGGTGGCGACCAAGGCCAGCGCCATGTGCGCGAACAAGGCGTGCGTGCCGCCGTTGTGGCGCACCCAAGCGCCCAGCGCGATCTGCACGTACAAGAGGAGCGCCGTGCCCGCGCCGAGGCGGCGCAGGAAGCCGGCCTGCGCGCTGTCGCGCGAGTTCGACCTGCGCCAGCCGAGGCTGTGCAGCAGCGCCTGCGAACAGAACAGCGCGAACAAGCCTTGCGCGAAGGTGCCGTGCAGGAAGGCGAGGTGCGGGCTGTTCTCCAGCACGCGGAACCCGCCGAGCAGCCCTTGGCCGACGACGGCGACCAGCGCGACGACGGACAGGGCCTTGAGGCGCCGCGAAGGCTCGCAGGCCAAGGTGAGCACGCAGGTCGCCAGCACCGCCAGGCCGACCAGCGCGCCCCACAGGCGGTGGCTGTGCTCCCAGAACACGCCCGCGTCCTTGAGCATCTCGGACAGCGGGTAGGTGAACATGTTCTGCTGGAACGTCGTCGGCCAGTCGGGCACCGCCATGCCCACGCGCAGCGTGGTGACGGTGCCGCCGATGAGCAGGATGGGCGCCGTCAGCAGCGCGGCGGAGAGCGCCGCGCGCCGCGGCCAGGGGTTGGTCGCGTCCATGTTCATGCGCGCGCCTCCTTGGCGCCGGCCGCGCGCGGGCGCGCCTGCGGCAGCCAGTCGTCGTCGCCGGCCTCGTCGCCGTACTCGTAGGGCCCGCGCACGACCACGAGTTCGCGGTCGAAGTTGCCGTGGGGCGGCGGCGAGGGCGCCTCCCACTCGAGGCTGGCGGCGCGCCACGGGTTGGCTTCGGCCGAGCGCGGCCGGCGCAAGGTCAGGAACAGGTTGGCGACGAAGAACGCCTGCCAGGCGAACAGGAGCAGCGCGGCGATGGTGATGAACACGTTGAGCTCGCGCAGCGGCTCGAGCGAGGCGTGCGCGTACGGATCCGCGACGCGGCGCACCATCCCCGCGAAGCCGGCCTGGTGCATGGGCAGGAACACGGCGTTCGTCAGCACGAAGGTGCCGGCGAAGTGCAGCTTGCCGAGGCGCTCGCCGAGGTGCCGCCCGGTCATCTTCGGGAACCAGTGGTGCAGCGCGGCGAACACGCCGAACAAGGTCCCGCCGAAGACGATGTAGTGGAAGTGCGCCACGACCGTGTAGGTGTCGTGCAGGTGCACGTCGACCGGCGTCGCGGCCATCCAGATGCCCGACAGCCCGCCCACGACGAACATCGACACGAAGCCCAGCGCCCACAGGAGCGCCGCGTTGAGGCGCAGGCGCCCGCCCCACACCGTGCCGATCCAGTTGAAGGTCTTCACCGCCGAGGGCAGCGCGATCAGGATCGTCGACAGCATGAAGCCGGTGCCCGCCACCGGGCTCATGCCGGAGACGAACATGTGGTGGCCCCACACCATCACGCCGAGCCCGGTGATGGCCGCCATGGCCCAGACCATCGGCTTGTAGCCGAACACGGGCTTGCGCGCGTGCACGCTGAGGATGTCCCCCACCATGCCCATCGCGGGCACGACCATCACGTACACGGCGGGATGGCTGTAGAACCAGAAGAGGTGCTGCCACAAGAGCGGCGTGCCGCCCGCGCCCGCGATCCACTCGCCGTTGACCCACGCGCCGCCGCCGGAGAAGAAGCCGGTGCCGAGCAGCCGGTCGGAGTACTGCAGCACGGTGGCCGCGGTCAGGACGGGCAGCGCCAGGCACTGCAGCAGCGCGGCGACGAGCAGGCCCCACACCGTCAGCGGCAGGCGCAGCATCGAGAGCCCCGGCGCGCGCAGCGTGGCGATCGTCACCACGTAGTTGATCGAACCCGACAGCGAGGACAACCCGCTGAAGAACAAGGCCCACAGCCACAGCGTCTGGCCCGCGCCGCTGCCGGGCGCGGCGCCCAGCAGGGTCGACAGCGGCGGGTAGGCGGTCCAGCCGCTCGAGGCCGCGCCGCCCTCGACGGCGAACGAGGCGAGCGCGCAGGCGATCCCCGGCACCATGATCCAGAAGCTGAACGCGTTCAGGCGCGGGAAGGCCATGTCGCGCGCGCCAATCATCAGCGGGATCAGGTAGTTGCCGAACGCGCCGGTCAAGAGCGGGATGACCACGAAGAAGATCATGATCGTCCCGTGCATGGTGAAGAGCGCCGTGTAGCCCTCGGGGCTGGGCGCTCCGCCCGTGTCGCCGAACAAGGCGCGACCGACGATGGGCATCCCGGTCCACGGCCAGGCCAGCTGCCAGCGCACGGCCATGGCGAGCAGTCCTCCGCACAGGAGCATGGCCAGCGACGCGCCGAGGAACTGCAGGCCGATCGTCTTGTGGTCCAGCGACCACGCGCGGAGCGGCCACGGTGTCGCGCGCGCCTCGCCGCTCACGGCCGCTCCTCCGCGCCGCTCGCGCTCCAGCGTTCGGCGAGTCGCGCGAGGTGCGCGTCGTGCTCGGCGCGCGACACGACGCGGATCGAGCCGGCCATCTTGTAGTGGCCCCATCCGCACAGCTCGGCGCAGATCAGGTCGTGGCGGCCGGGCGCGGGCGCCTCGAACCACACGCGCGCGTCGCGCCCCGGCACGATGTCCTGCTTGAGGCGGAAGTCAGGCACGAAGAAGCCGTGGATGACGTCGCGCGTGCGCAGCGCCAGCACGACCTTCTCGCCCGCCGGAACGACCAGCTCGCCCGTCTCGAGCAGGTCGTCCTGCGTGTCGAAGCGCCCGTCGGGTCCCGCGCGGCGGAAGCGCCAATCGAACTGCGCGGCCTCGACGCGCGCCAAGGGCTCGCGCGACCGCAGCGCCTCGTCGCCCTTCATCGCGCTCCAGATGGGTCCCTGCGCCAGCGCGATCCACGCCAGCACCGCGCCGGGCGCGAGGGTCCACAGGAGTTCCAGGCGCAGGTCGCCATGCACGGTGCGCGCGCGCTCGACGCGCGCGGCGCCGCGCCACAGCGCCACGACGAGCAGCGACATGACGAGCACGAAGGCGATCGCCAGCGCGACGAGGATGGCGCCGAAGAGCCCGTCGACCTCCCCGGCGTAGGTCGAGGAGCGCGCTGGCATCCATGGGCCGTGGCTCGCCGAGTGCGCGAACCACCACGGCACGGCGACGAGCAGCGCGACGAACAAGCCGCAGGCGAGGACGCGCGTCACGGCCCGCCCCGCTCCTGCAGCGACTGCACGTAGTGCACGAGCGACCAGATCTCCTCGTCGGAGACGACGCGCGCCCCGTCCTTGTCCTTGGCCTCGCGCAGCGCCGGCATGGGCCCGCCCGGGATGCCGTTGGCGATGCGCCGCCACAGGTCGATGGGCCGCGAGCCGCCGCGCCAGATGCCCAGGCGCAGGTTGCGCGGCAGGATCGGATCGCCCCACGCGTCCAGGTAGGCGGGGGCGCGCTCGCCGTCGGGCCCGATCTTCCACGCCGCCGGCCCGTCGCCGCGCCCATCGACGCCGTGGCACGAGGAGCAGTTGCCCTTGGTGGCGTCGTTGTAGAGCGCCTCGCCGCGCGCGATCGACTCCGTGGTCGGCGCCGGCACCGGACCATCGTAGTAGAGCAGCTTCTCCTCGGCCGCGGACCAGCGCGACAGCACCGCGTCGAGCTCGTCGCGCGCCGCCTCGTCCTCCCACTCGCCGTCCGACTCGAAGGTGGCCGCCATGCGCAGCTCGACCTCGCCGCGCACGGACAGGAGCCGGACGTAGTCGACGAGGCCCTCGAGCTGCGTCTCCGACAAGCGCGCGAAGCTCGGCATCGAGGTGCCATTGACGCCTTCCTTCAGCACGCGCAGCAGGTCGTCGCGCCGCGGCCGCGCGGGCGAGGCGAGCGCGGTCCACTTGTACACGCCGAGGCGCACGTCGCGCGGCCGCGGCTTGAGGAAGTGCGAGGTCGGCCCGTCTCCGCCGCCTTCGGCGCCGTGGCAGTGGAAGCACTCGGCCGCGTAGAGGCGCGCGCTGTCCTCGAGGGTCGGGTACCAGCCGAGGAACAGCTCCTTGGCGCGCGCGCGCAGCTCCGCGGAGCCGCCCTCCGCGCCCTCGGCCTCGACCTCGGCGCGCAGCTTGAGCCAGGCCGACTGCAGGGAGGGCTCCCGCGCGCGCACCTCGTCCCACTCGCCCGCCTCGATCGAGGCCAGGGCGCGCGCGTGACGCGCGGCGTTGGCCTCGCGCAGGCGCGCCAGGCGCCGCTCGCCATCGGACGACGCTTCGAGTTCGGCGCGGCCCAGGGCCTCGCCCGGCCACGACGGCGCCCCGGCTGCGCCGAACAGCGCCTCGAGGTCGCGCTCGAGGCGCGCGCGCGCCTCGGCGTCCTCGCCGAGCTTCTCGAGCGCCGCGGGGTTGGCGCGCCATGGGTGCACGGGCGCGCTCGGCTCCGAGCAGGCGGCGCAGAAGGCCAGCAGGCCGACGAGCGCGCCGGGGAGGACGGCCTTGGCTTGGATCGGGGCGCGCATCGGGTGGAAGCCGTCCATTAGTTTCGAATCGGCCCCCGTGCCCCGTCAAGGAACGCAGGCGGCGCCTTGGGGCCGAATCCGCGTCGGTCGTACACTGCCGCCCCGCCTTGGCGCGGCCGGCGAGGCTCCGCGCCTCGCCGGATGGCCGGATCCACGACTCCGCGTTGACCCGCACCAGCCTCCCGCGACCGCCAAGCGGCCCCCACGCATGCCCCACGCCAGCGCCTTGCTCGAACTGCTGCGCCATCGACCGTCCGCGCGCATCGCCGGCCCGGAGGAGGCGCCGTTCCTGCTCGCCGCCTCCTCGGTTCCCGCGGAGTACGCCGCCGCGCGCGAAGCCTGCGCCCTGTTCGACCAGAGCGCGCAGGAGACGCTGGTGGCGCGCGGCGCCGACGCGACCGCGTTCCTGCACCGGCTGCTGGCCAACGACGTGAAGGCCCAGCCCGACCTCGAGCGGCGCGAGAACCTGCTCTTGTCGGCCAAGGGCAAGGTGCGGTTCCAGCTGGCCATCGAGCGGCG
>JBEBCR010000363.1:0-3819 GCA_041157565.1 Planctomycetota bacterium
CTGGGCGTGGAGCCGGGCGTGGGCCGCCATCGTGGCCTTGCCGCTCTTGGTCCAGACCGGCCTGTACATGACCGTGCGCCGCGGCGAGCGCCCCGCCTGGCGCGACGCCTACGCCTTCGTCCAATCGGCGCGCGCGCCCGGGGATCTCGTCGCCGGCATGGAGGCGGCGGTGGGGGAGCACTACTTCGACCGCGCCGCCGTCGACCTGCGCCATCCGCGCCACGTGGCCGTGCTCGACCGCTGGCGCCACGACGAGCTGCGCGGCTGGGCCCGCGCGGGGCGGCCCATGTGGCTGGTCGTCAACAAGGAGCAGCTGGCCGCTTGGCCGCGCGAGGACGCGCGCCGCTTCGAGCGCTTCCTCGCCGAGGAATGCCGCCTCGTCCGCACCTACTCGCTCGAGGTCGAGAGCCGCGACTTGACCGTCTGGGTCTACCGCCGCGGCTGAGTCGCCCCGCCGCGCGACTGGATCAGGCGCGGCCCTGGAACTCGCCGTCCTCGGTCGAGACGCGCACCATCTCGCCGGGCTGGATGTGGATCGGGACCTTGATCTTGAGGCCCGTCTCGAGGACCGCCTCCTTCTTCACGTTCGTGGCGGTGTTGCCCTTCACCGCCTGCTCCGCCTCGACGACCTTGAGCGTCACGCTGCCGGGCAGGTCGACGCCGATCGGCGCGTTCTCGTGGAAGGTCACGTCGACCACGGTGTTCTCGCGCACGAAGCCCATCTTGTCGCCGACGATGTCCTCGGGCAGCGGGAACTGGTCGAAGGTCTGCTGGTCCATGAAGACGTAGTCGCCGTTGGCCTCCTTGTAGAGGTACTCGGCCTTCTTGCGGTCGAGGTAGGCGACCTCGAAGGCGTCGGCGGAGGACAGGCGCATGGGGGACACGACGCCGGTGCGCAGGTCCTTCACCTTGAGGTGGATCACGGCGCGCAGGTTGCCAGGCGTGTGGTGGTGGTACTCGGTGATGAGCAGCAGCTTGCCGTGGTCGCCGAGGATCACGGTGCCCTTGCGCAGTTCGGTCGCCTTGACGGCCATCTTCTTGTCCTTTCGACCCGCGGGCTCGACGCGGGAAGGCGGGCAAGGATACGCGCCGCGCGGCTCCCGCGCCAAGTGCGCGCTCAGAAGCGCCGGCGCTCCGAGGACGAAGGCAGGTTGAGGGCCTTCCTGTACTTGGTGACGGTGCGCCGCGCGATCTTGACGCCGTCCTGCTTCTCGAGGCGCTCGGCGAGGTCCTCGTCCGACAGCGGCTTGGCCGCGTCCTCGCCGCGGATCAGGTCGGCGATGCGCTGCTTGATCGAGGCCTGGCTCTGCACCTCGCCGTCCTCGCCCATCGTGCCGCCGACGAAGAAGTACTTGAGCGGCAGCACGCCGCGCGGCGTCTGCGCGTGCTTGCCGGCCACGGCGCGCGAGACCGTCGAGATGTGCACGCCCACCTCGTCGGCGATCTCCTGCATGCGCAGCGGCTTCAGCCCGGCCACGCCCTTCTCGAGGAAGCCGCGCTGGTGCTCGAACACTTCCTTGGCGATGCGCTCGAGCGTCGATTCGCGCTGCTGCAGAGCGTCGAGGAACCAGCGCGCGTTCTCGAGGCGCTTCTTGACCCACTCGCGCGCCTCGGCGCCCTTGCGCGCCTCCTTCAAGAGCTCCTTGTGCAGCGGCGACAACTGCACGCGCAGGAAGCGCTCGCGCGCGAGGCGCACGATCCACTCGCCGTCGACCTCCTCGACGAGGACCTCGGGCAGGATGGCGTCGGCGCGCACGGAGCCGAAGCCCGCGCCCGGGTTGGGGTCGAGCGTGCGCACGAGCTCGATGGCCTCCTTGACGGCCTCCAGCGGCTGGCCGCGCTCCTTGGCGATCTTCGGCAGCCGGTTGTGCTCCACGTCCTCGAGGTGGTGCTGGACCACCTGCCACGCCAGCGCGTCCTCGCCGCTGCCCGCCGCCGCCAGCTGCAGGAGCAGGCACTCGCGCAGGTCGCGCGCGAACAAGCCCGGATGGGTCACGCTGCGGATGCGGGCGAGGATCCCCTCCAGCTCGGCCAGCGTGGGTTCGGGCTCGCCGGCGGGGATCACCGGCTCCTCGTGCGGCTCCTCGGGGTGCGTCAGCTCGCGCAGCAGCTCCTCGCGCGGCGTCGGCAGCCAGCCGTGCTGGTCGAGGGACCACGCGAGGTACTCGGCGATGTCGCGCTCGCGCGGCGTGCAATCCACCAGCGCCAGCTCGCCCAGCACCGCCTCGGGCAGCGACTGTTCGAGGTCGGGCGTGTTCGCCATCGCCTCGAGCTTCTTGTCGGCGTCCTCGTCGGGACGAGGGCGGTCGCGCAGCGGGCCTTCGCGCTCCAGGCGTTCGAGGGCCTCGAGCGCGCGCTCGCCATCGGGGCCATCGGCCGCGGCGTAGTCGTCCTGGGCGCCGTCCTCGACCAGCGCCCCCTCGGCCAGCTCGAGGAAGGGGTTCTCCTCCAGCTCCTGGCGGATGCGCGCCTCCAGCTCCAACGCCGGGAGCTGCAGGATCTGCATCGCCTGGATCATCTGCGGCGACTGCAGCAGCCGCTGATCGAGGCGCGCGGACTGGTTGAGGCCTAGGCGCATGCTTGGTGGATGGGAGCTTCGCGCGCTCCGCGGGGGAATGGTACCCGCCGGCGGCCCCTTGGCGCGCCTGCGCGCGGCGATCTCGTCCCGTAGCCGGGATGGCGGCCCGGTCGAACGACATGGGGGCTGGTTGCCGCGGCACCCGCGCCGGCGCCATTCCAGCGGCATGGCGCGCGGCGCGCCCGGGCCGTGCTCAGGGCGCGCGAATCCAGCCGAGCGTGGTCGACGCCTCGCCGAGCCGCAGGAGCTCGCGCGGCTCCTCGCCGTCGGCGAGCTCGAGCGCCTGCTTGGCCTGGCGGCGTTGCGCCAACTGCAGGCGCGCCAGCTGGGCCGCGTCGCGCTCCAGCGTGCGCGCCGCCTCGCTGGCCGCCGTCCAGGCGCGCGCCTGCAGCTTGCCGCCGTCCAGACGCAGGTCCACGACCACGCCATCGGCCACCACTTCGAGCTCGGGCGTCGCCAGCCAGCTTTGCTGGGCGATCTCGAGCTGCAGTTCCGACGGCAGCGCGCGCTCCTCGAGCAGCGCGGCGCGCGCAGGCCGGCCGGGGACGAGCGGGAACTCCGCCGACAGGCCGGGGTGCGCGATCCTGGCGCGACCTTGGGCGCGCTGCGGGGCCGCGGCGGCGCCGACGAGCGCGCGCAGGGCCGCCAGTTGCTGGGCCTTGTCGGGCTGCACGAGCAGGAGGTGCTCGCTCCACTCGATGGCGGGGACGCCGGACTTGCTGGAGAGCAAGCCGCCCGCCTCGCGTCGTCCAACGGACGCGCCCAGAGTGCCGGCGGCGATCTGGCCGCGCACGGGCCACGGCGACTGCTTGTCCTCGCCTTCCTCCTGGTCGAACGGGGCCCCGGCGCGCAGCGTCGGCAACGCCTGCGCCGCGCGCGAGACGGCCGCGGCGTCGACCAAGGTCCAGCCCTCGCCGCCGCCCTGGTCCGCGCGTGCGGTGGCGCGCACGCGCAGGATGGCCGCGCCACCCAGCGCGGGCGAGGTGATCTGCGCGACCAGCTCGCCGCCCGAGGAGACGACGGCGGACGTGGCGAGCTGCGTGGCCTGCACGCGCGGCAGCTCGAGGCGGCCGACGTCGGCGTTGCCCGCGTCGAACTCGTCGACGCCCACGAGGCGCGCCGCGTCCAGCCAGGCGTCGACGCGCACCGCGCGCCCGCCATCGAGCCGCGCGGCCGAGAGCGACAACACGGTGCCGTGGTTGACGGCTCCGACGCGCGGGCGGGCCGCGCCAGCGTCGGTG
>JBEBCR010000364.1:0-9236 GCA_041157565.1 Planctomycetota bacterium
GGCCAGCCACGCCGAGCGCGTTCCGCCGAACAGGATGTCCACGTCGTTGTCGCCGTCGTAGTCCTCCACGACGCACCACGCGAGGTCGTCCGTGGTCGGCAGGCCGGATCCCTCCGTCGCGTCCGTGTAGGCGCCACCCTTCTCCGGCTCGGCGGCTCCATCGTTGCGCCAGACGCGCGCGCCGAAGGCGCCGACGAGCACGAGATCGAGGTCGCCTTCGTGGTCGTAGTCGACCGCCACGACGTCCGTCGGCGCGGATGGGAGCGCGGGGAAGGCCAGCGGGGACGGGGCGAAGCCGCGCGTCGCGTCCTGGCGCCGCAGCGCGAAGCGGGCGCCCGATTGCAGGAGGAGGTCGAGGTCGCCGTCGTTGTCCACGTCGAAGGGCACGACGCGCTCGAGTGGTGCGCCATCGCCGCCGGCCAGCGTGGTGGTCGACTCGAAGGTGCCGTCGTTCCGGCCGAAGGCCATGGCGAGGCCGTCGGGCTTGCGCGCCAGCAGATCGGTCCAGTTGTCGCCATCCAGGTCGAGGGCGCGCAGTTCCACCGCGCCGCCGAACTCGGGCACTTGGATCTCGCGCAACGACCAGCCCGGCGCCGCGCCGCGCGGTTCGACGCGCGTGCCCGCCGGCGCGGGCGGCGCCGGGCGCGCCAGCGTGCCGAGCATCATCGCCAAGGGCTGCGGCAGCTTGACGCCCAGCTTCTCCAGCTCGCTCCAGCGTTCGTTCAGCGGCTGGGCGAGGTCCTCGCGGCCGTCGAGCGTCAACAGGCGCGCCAGGCGGTAGATGGCCGAGCAGTACCACAACCCGCCGTTCTCGATGCCCACGGCGACGACGTGGCGGTACTGCGCCTCCGCCGCGGCGATGTCGCCGAGCTCGTCGCACGCCTCGCCCAGGGCGAGGCGGTTGGGCAGGTCGTCCGGCCTGGCCGCCAGCACCGCCTCGAAGTTGGCGCGCGCCTCGGCGAACTTGGCCTGCTCCTTCAGCGACTGCCCGGCGAGGTACAGGAGCTGCGGGTCGCGCGGCGCCAGCTCCCTCGCGCGCGCCAGGTGCGCCTCGAAGGCGTCGTAGGCGCCGTCGGCGTACTCGACGACCGCCGCGCGCAGCCAATCCTGCGCTTCGACGTCCTTCTCGGCGAGGACGGGCGCCAGGGCGGCGCGCGCCAGCGAGTACTGGTCCTGCTGCAGGAGCGCCGCGGCCCGTTCGCGGGCCAAGGTCTTCTTCTCCGGATCGAGGGGCTTCTTGCAGGCGGCGACGAGCGCCAGGGCGGCGCAGCAGAGCCAGCCTGCGCGACGCGGGGTGCGGGTGCGGTCCATGGCGGGGGTGTGCGACTAGGCTCGCGCCTCCATGGCGCGGGATCAAGGCCGCGCCGCGCCCTCCGGCCCGGACGGCTTGTGGAGCCGCGCGGCGGGGGATGCCATAGTGGCGGCGATGAAGCTCGGCAACCACACGCGCGCCATCGTCGTCGGCGCCAGCTCCGGCATCGGCGCCTCGCTGGTCGAATCGCTCGTGGCCAAGGGCGCGCGCGTGGCGGCCCTCGCCCGGCGCGAAGGCGAGCTGCGCGCGCTCGAGGCCCGCCTGCGGCCCTTGTGCGAATCGAGCGGCGCGCGGCTCGTCGTGCGCGCGCACGACGCGGCCAAGGTCGACGAGGTCGCGCCGCTCTTCGAGGAGCTGTTCCAGGAGCTCTCCGGCGTCGACCTCGTGATCTACGCCGCGGCGATCATGCCAAGGACCGCGCCCGACGAGTACGACACGGCCCGCGACCTCGAGCAGCTCGCCGTCAACGTCGGCGGCTGCATCGCCTGGGGCAACGCGGCGGCGCGCCTGTACGCCTCGCAGCGCGGCGGAGTGCTCGTGGGCATCTCGTCGATCGCCGGCGAGCGCGGACGCAAGGGCAACCCCGTGTACGGCGCCACGAAGGCGGCGATGAACCACTACCTCGAGGCGCTGAGGAACCGCCTCGCCCAGCGCGGCGCGCACGTGGTGACCATCAAGCCCGGCTTCGTGGCCACGCGCATGACGGCGGGGATGGACGATCCCTTGTGGCTGATCGGATCCGACGAGGCCGCGCGCCAGATCCTCGCCGCGATCGAGGCGCGCGCCAACGAGCGCTTCGTGCCGCGCCGCTGGTCGCTGGTGGCCTTCGTCATCCGCAACATCCCGTCCTTCTTCTTCAAGCGGATGTCGGTCTGAGGGCGTTGGCCATGGAGCTCGCGGCGCAGCGGTCGTTCGAGTGGTGCGAGGGCTGGGGCATGGCCTCGGGCTCGCACGCGCGCGTGCTGCGGCCGCGCGGGCTCGACGAGCTGCGCGAGTGCCTCGCCCACGCGCGCTCGTCGGGCGCGAGCTTCGCCTTGCGCGGCGGCGGCTGCTCCTACGGCGACGCCAACACGACCTCGCGCGGCATCGTCCTCGACTTGTCGCGCTGGAACGCGCGCCTCGACTTCGACGCCGCCAGCGGCGTCGCCGACGTGGATCCGGGCGTGACGGTCAGCCAGCTGTGGCGCTCGATCCTGCCGCGCGGGCATTGGCCCGCGGTGGTGTCGGGGACGATGTTCCCGACCCTCGCCGGCGCGGCCGCCATGAACATCCACGGCAAGAACGCCTGGCGCACGGGGCCCATCGGGGACTCGATCCTCGAGTTCGACCTGGTCGACGCCTCGGGCGGACTGCGCACCTGCTCGCGCGGCTCGCATCCCGAGCTGTTCCACGCCGCCATCGCCGGAGCCGGACTCCTCGGACCGATCACGCGCCTGCGCCTGTCGACCAAGCGCGTGCACTCCGGCGACCTCCTCGTGCGCGCCAAGCGCACCGCGAACCTCGCCGAGACGCTGGATTGGATGGAGTCGCGCCTCGCGCAAGCGGACTACCTCGTGGCGTGGATCGACTGCTTCAAGGGCGGCGAGGCGAGCGGGCGCGGCGTGATCCACGAGGCGCGCCACCTGCGGCCGGGCGAGGACGCCGAGCCCGGACGCACGCTGCGCGTGGCGCACCAGGAGCTCCCGTCGCGCATCGCCGGCGTGTTCCCCAAGTCCGAGGTCTGGCGCTTACTGCGCCTCGCCAACAACGACGCCGGGATGCGGTTCGTCAACGCGGCCAAGCACCTCGCCGGGGAGATCGAGGAGCGCCAAGGCTGGCATCGCCAGTCGCACGCGGCCTTCGCCTTCCTGCTCGACTACGTGCCCGACTGGAAGTGGGCCTACGGCCGCTCCCAGCTGCGCGGCCTCGTCCAGCACCAGTTGTTCGTGCCCAAGGAGCGCGCCATGGAGGTGTTCCTCGCCGTGCTGGAGCGCGACCGGCGCGCCGGGCACCCGAGCTACCTCGGCGTCGTCAAGCGCCACCGCGCGGATCCGTTCTGGCTGACGCACGGACTCGATGGTTGGAGCCTCGCCCTCGACTACAAGGTCGAGCCCGGGCGGCGCGTCGAGCTCTTGGCCCACCTCGACGGCAACACGCGCCTCGTGCTCGAGGCCGGCGGACGGCTGTACCTCGCCAAGGACTCGGTCATGGGCGTCGAGGACGCGCGCCGCATGTGGGGCTCCGAGCGCCTGGCCGCGTTCGGGGCGCTCAAGCGCGAACTCGATCCGCGCGGAATGTTCCAGTCCGACCAGCACCGCCGCGTGTTCGGCGCCGACCTCGCGGCGCTCGCCTGACCGCTCCGCCGCGCGTGGCGGGTTGCGCGCCGGCGCGCGCTGCGAGTAGGGTGGCCAGCATGCACGCCACACGCCTCCTGGTCGCGCTTTGCGCCTGCGTCGCCTGGACCATCGTCGGCCCGGTGCGCGGGTCCGCCGCGCCGCAGGAGTCCGCGCCCGCGGCCGCGCCGGAGCCGCTGGCGCTCGCGCGCGCCTGGCCCGAGTCCGGCTCGGTCGCCGTGGTCGAGGTGCGCGGGCGCCGCGAGGGCAGCTACGAGCTGCACTACCGCCTCGAGTGGCATCCGTCCGCCGAGGGCCGCACGCGCTTCTCCTTCGTCGATCCCTCCTTGGCGCGCATCGACGGCCTCCCCGCCGACGCGCCCGAGGTCAACGTCGCGCGCCAGCAGCGCGAGGCGCAGATGACCAGCTTGTGCGACTTCGAGGTCGACTCGCGCGGCGCCTTCGTCGGACCGCTCGAGGTCGAGCCGGCCGTCAACCGCGCCATCGAGTCCTGCCTGAGGCGCGGCGTGCTGAAGCTCGCCGAGGCCGATCGCCAGCGCGCCACGCTCGTCGCGCCGCGCAACCGCCACGGGCTGGTCAAGCCCGTGCGCGACCTGTGGGACCAATGGTGCGGCGCGTGGGACGGCCGCGTCGCCCGTCCCGGCGAAGGCGAGCGCGTCGAGCTGCAGCTGCCGATGGGGGCCGAGGCCATCCCGGCCGCGGCCACGCGCACCTTCGTGCTCGTGGCGCGCTCCGAGGAGTCGTCCCGGGTGCGCTTGTCGACCGTGCAGGACGGCGAGGAGTTCGCGCGCGTCGTCGATCGCCTGAGCAACGCGCAGGTCCCCGAGGCGCAGCGCAAGACGATCGCCCAGTGCCGGCGCGAGGTGCAGGCGGAGGCCGAGTTCGCGCCGGGGCTCAAGTTGCTGCGCTACCAGCACTCGACGCGGGCCACGACGCTCTACGAAGGCGCGACGGAGCCGATCGTCGAGCAGGAGACGCGCAGCTTCGTCGTCGACTGGACTCCCAAGCCCTTCGGGCCCGAGCCCGCGCCGCAAGCGCCGCCCGGGGCGAAGCCGGACGGCGGGCAGGCGCCGAAGGAGGGTCGCTAGCGTGGTCGCGTCGCGTCGCCTGCGCGCGTCGCTCGTGGCGGCGATCCTCGCCGTCGCCACCGGCTCCATCGCGCGCGCCCAGGACTGGCTGGTCGATCCATCGCCCTACGCCGCGCGCGTCGTGGTCGACGAGGCCACCGGACGCGTGGCGCTGGACAACGGCCTCGTGCGCCGCCTGCTCGACACGCGCGGCGGCGGTGCCACCATCTCGCTCTGGCTCGTCGGCGAGGGGCGCGAGCTGCTGCGCACCGTCAAGCCCGAGGCGCGGCTCGTCGTCGATGGCGAGGTCGTGCAGGTGGGAGGCTTCGAGCCGGCGCCCGTGCAGAACTACATCGATCCGGCCTGGCTCTCCAAGGCGCGACCCGCGGCGGGCGCGCTGCGCGCGGTCGAGTGGACGAGCGGCCCGCTGCGCGAGCGCTTCGCCTGGAAGCCGCGCCCCGAGTGGTTGTCGCGTCCGGCGCAGTGGCCGCCCAAGGGCGTCCGCGTGCAGGTGCGCCACGAGGGCGAGGGTCGTTGGCAGGGGCTATCCGTGGTCGTCGAGCACGAGTTGCACGACGGATTGCCGCTCGTCGCCAAGCGCGTGGTCGTCGCGAACCGCACCGGGCGCCAGTTGCGCTTGTCGGAGTGCGTGGCCGAGGTGCTGGGCTTCGTCGAGGCGCAGAGCGACGTGGAGCTGCCGCGCGCGTGGAAGCTGCCGCCGGTGCACGTCGAGACGGACGCGCCCGCCATCCTGCGGCCGGTCGAGCCGGTGCGCCGTCCCGCCGTGCGCTGGCTCGAGGATCCGAGCTACGCCACGCAGGTCAACTACGCGCTGCGCACGCCGTGCCTGCTCGAGACGGCGCCGCCGCTCGGCCCCGACGCGCTGCTCGCCGACGGGGCCACCTTCGAATCGCACCGCACCTGGATCCTGTGCTTCGACGACGACGACGCGGCGCGCCGTTCGCTCGCCTTGTCGCGCTTCTACCGCGCCGTGGCGCCGTGGACGCAGGAGAACCCCCTCATCTTCCACGCCGCCAGCTCCGAGCCCGACAAGCTCGTCGCCGCCATCGACCAGGCGGCGGACGTCGGCTTCGAGCTGGTCGTGATGACGTTCGGCAGCGGAGCCAACCTCGAATCGCGCGACCCCGCCTACCTCGCCCGCATGAAGGCCGCCGCCGACCACGCGCACGCGCGCGGCGTCGCCGTCGGCGGCTACTCGCTGCTCGCCTCGCGCAGCATCTCGCCCGAGGTCGACGTGGTCGATCCCGACACGGGCCGCCCGGGCGGCGCCGTCTTCGGCAACAGCCCCTGCCTCGCCAGCGCGTGGGGCGACGACTACTTCGCCTCGCTGCGCGGCTTCTTCGAGGCGACCGGCATGGACGTCCTCGAGCACGACGGCTCGTATCCGGGCGACGCCTGCGCCTCCACGAGCCACTCCGGCCATCGCGGGCTCGGCGACAGCTACTGGGGGCAGCGCGGGCGCGTCGCCGACTTCTACCGCTGGGCGCGGGGCCGCGGCATCTACCTGAACGTGCCCGACTGGCACTTCCTCAACGGATCGTCGAAGTGCGCGATGGGCTACCGCGAGACGAACTGGTCGTTGCCGCGCGAGCACCAGGAGGTCATCGAGCGCCAGAACATCGCCGACGGGCTCGCCACCAAGGGCCCGACCATGGGTTGGATGTTCGTCCCGCTGATGGAGTACCACGGCGGCGGACCCGCGGCGACCATCGAGCCCTTGTCCGAGCATCTGGACCACTACCGGCTGCGCCTGCGCAACCTGCTCGGCGCGGGCGTGCAAGCCTGCTGGCGCGGGCCGCGCCTCTACGACACGCCGGAGACGCGCGCGATGGTCGAGGGCGAGGTGCGCTGGTTCAAGTCGCGGCGGCGCATCCTCGAGTCCGACGTCGTGCTCCTGCGTCGCGCCGACGGGGCCGACTGGGACGGCTGGCTGCATGTCGATCCAGGCGGCCCGATCCCGGCCCTCGCGATGCTCTACAACCCGCTTCCCGTCGAGCTGCGCCGCGCGGTCCGCCTGCCGCTGCGCTTCTCTGGATTGCGCGACGCGGCCCTCGTCGAGGTCGAGGGAGCCGGCGCGCGCGTCCTCCCCGCGGACGAAGAGGGGCGCGTGGCCCTCGAGGTCGTCCTGCCGCCGCGCGGATCGAAGTGGGTCGAGCTGCGCGCCGCTCCTTGAGCGTCGCGCGCCGAGCGCGGCGCTAGTCGAGGCTCTGCCAGGCGCGGCGTGCGCGCACCTGCACGATGCGGTCCTCCTCGGCGATCCAGGCGCTCAGGTGCCCGCCCCACACGCAGCCCGTGTCGAGTCCGCGCACGCGATCCTCCACGACGAGGCCCGCGGCCGCCCAGTGCCCGTACACCACCGTGCGCCGTTCGCCTTCGCGCGCCTGCCACAGGCGCCACCACGGACGCCAGGGCGGCGCCGCGTGCTCGGGCTCCTCCGCCGGGCGCGCGCCGGACTCGTCGCACAGGCGCACGTTGGTGGCGAAGGCCAGCTCGACGCGCTCCTCGTAGGGCGACAAGCCCGACAGGCGCGCGACGGGGTCGCTCCACGCCGGGGACACGCCGGCGTGCACCAGCACGCGGTCGGGGAAGGCGCGGATGAAGGGCCAGGACTCGAGCCACGCGAGGAGCTCGTCCCGGTCGGGCGCCGCGAGCACCGCGTCCAGCGTGTCGCGTCGTCGTCCCGTGCGCAGGCCGCGCGCCAGTCGCAGGAGGTGCACGTCGTGGTTGCCGAGCACGCCGCGCGCGCCGAGGCGCTTCAAGAGGCGCAGCGCGCCCAACGAGTCGGGGCCGCGGTTGACGAGGTCGCCGCAGCACAGGAGCTCGTCTTGCGCCTCGTCGTAGCGCAGCTTCTCGAGCAGCATCTCGAGCTCCTCGCGGCAGCCCTGGATGTCGCCCACGTGGATGCGGCGCGTGCTCGTCATGGCAGGGCAACATACACGCGCGCCGCCCCGGAGCCATGGCCCGTCGCCAGCCCGGCCAGCTCGAGCCGGACCAAGGCGCGGCGCGCGCGTTCGAGCCCGAGGTTCAGGCGCGCCGCGCACAGGCGCGCGCTGGCGGCGCCGCCAGGGCGGGAGGGCTCGACGCGCTGGCGCCGCAGCCACTCGAGCACGCGCCGCTCGTCCGCGGGCAAGTCGCGCTCGTCCCCGCGCTCGAGGCGCAGGGCGCGCAGCGCCTCGCCTTCGGCGCGTCGCGTGGCCGAGCCCACGCGCACCATGACCGCGCGTCCGCCATCGTCCCCGAGCACGGCGTGCGGCCGCAGGTCGGAGCAGGGGACGCTCGCGGCGACGATGCGCGCGCCCGCGAGGAGGACGACGCGCGCGTCGAGCTCGAGGGCGGGCTCGAGCCGCGTGCGCGCCAACTGCACGAGGTGCCGCGCCACGTCCTCCGGATGCTCGAGGCCGAGAGGCCTGCCGTCGTCCGCCACCCCGACGAGCAGGAGTCCGCCCCTGGTGTTGGCGAAGGCGCACAGGGTGCGCGCGATGCGCGCGTCGGAGGGCAGGACCCGCTTGTACTCCACGGCCGCGCCCTCGCCTGCCTGCAAGGCGCGCGCGACGTCGGCGGGGGTGCGGTCCATCCACCTGCAAGGCTAGCCGCCCCGCGCCCGCGCGCCAGCAAGGGGCCGCCAAGCGGCCCGTCCAGGTCCCCGGTTGGCGTTCCCGCCCGCTTCGGGTATGCTCTTCGGCCCGATTCGGCGCGGTGGAACGGTCCGCCGCCCCTCTATCCAGGCAGGAGTCAGCACATGGCCAAGGCACGTCTCAAGGCGATGGGTCCCACCCGGCGCCGCGTCAAGCCCCGCAAGATGGGCATGGGTTCCGGTCGTTCGCGCAAGCAGCCCAACACCAAGGGCCGCGTCTGATCCCGGGCGCGGACCTCGTCCGCCCATAGTTCCCGCCCGTGACCGAGCCTTCGATGTCCGGCTCGACCTTGGCCGCCCTGGCGGCCTTGGCCGCGTCCGCGACATGGGGGCTCGGTTCGTTGTTGTTCGCGCGGCTCCTGCGCGACGGCGGCGCCAGCCCCAACGCCGCGAACCTCTACAAGAACACGCTGGCCGCGGCGTGCTTCGTCGCGATCCTCGCCGCGACGGGCGAGCAACTCCCGACGGGCGGGGACTTGCTCGTGCTGCTGTTGTCGGGCGCGCTGGGCTTCGCCGCAGGGGACACGCTGTACTTCGCGGCGCTGCCGCGCGCCGGGGTGCAGACGACCGCGGTCGTCTGCCAGATCCACACGCCGCTCGTCGTGCTCGTCGATTGGATGGTCTACGACGACGTGCTGCCCGCGCGCAGCCTGTTTTGCATCCCGCTCGTGCTCGTCGGCGTGCTGCTGGTCGTGTTCGACCGCGGCGCCGCCAGCGCGAGCCAACCGCGCCGCTGGAGCGGCATCGCCATGGCCGCGTCGGCCGCCACCGTCATGGCCGTGGCGGTGGTGCTAGGCGGCGAGGCCATGGACAAGCAGGCCTTGTGGGGCGGCACGGTGGTGCGCATGGCCGGCGGGATCGCCGGCTCG
>JBEBCR010000365.1:0-5511 GCA_041157565.1 Planctomycetota bacterium
GTGCGCCGCCGGTCCGTGCACCGCCGGCGGACAATGCTCGAACAGCGGGACGATCATGAGCTATTGCCACACCTGCGGCGCGGGCATGGCGAACATCTCCCCCTACTTCCATCCCGCCAACGCGCAGATCATGAAGGCGCGCGTGCAAGCCGCCGCGTGCCTCCCGGTCTGGTGCACGATGGAGGCGATCGGCTACTGCCCGCTGTCGCCCAACTCCGTCGATCCGTTCGGCGCGCAGATCGGCTGGCAAGGCAGCCTGCGCCTGTCCTCGGCGAACTTCATGCTGGAGACCACCTCGGTCCCGCCCAACACGCCTTGCATGTACATCTTCGGCGTCAACCAGGCGCAGTCGCCGTTCGGCAACGGCTTCCGCTGCGTGGGCTCGCCGGTGCTGCGCCTGCCGCGCTTCAACGCCAGTCCGTGGGGCGACGCGCTGTGGTCGGTCGACTTCTCGTCCTATCCGGGCTCGACCATCGCGGCCGGCGCCGCTCGGCACTTCCAGCTGTGGTACCGAAACGGAGCCGCGGGAGGCGCCGGCTTCAACCTGAGCGACGCGCTGCGCGTCGTGTTCTGCCCGTAGGCGCGACGGCGCGACTCACGTGGCCAGCGCGCGTGCGATGGCGTCGACGAGGCCTTCGCGAAGCGGCACCACGCTGCTCGACTGGCGCGAGAGGTCCTTCAACTGGGCCTCTCCGGACTTCCACTCGTCCTCGCCGACGATGAGCGCGTGGCGGAAGCCGCGGCGGTCGGCGTACTTGAGCTGCACGCCCAGCTTCCTGGGCTCGGGGTAGAACTCGACGCCGATCCCGGCGGCGCGCAGGCGCATCGCCAGCGCCTGGTAGTCGGCGAGGCGCGACTCGTCGAAGTAGGCGAGGAACAGCGGCGCGCTGGCGCGGCGCGCGTCGACCAGCTTGAGCTCCTCCATCGCCGCCAGGAGGCGGTCGAGGCCCAGCGAAGCGCCCATGCCGGGCAACTTCTCCTTGGTGTAGAGCGAGGCGAGGTCGTCGTAGCGGCCACCCGAGCACACGCTGCCGATCCCGGGCAGGTCGGAGAGCACCGTCTCGTAGATGGTGCCCGTGTAGTAGTCGAGGCCGCGCGCGATCGACAGGTCGAGGCGCAGTCGCGACTCGGGCACGCCTGCGGCGCCCATCGCGCCGAGCAGCGTGGCGAGGCTGGCGAGGCCCGCCTCGCCGCGCGCCGTGCCCGCCACCAGCGGACGCACGCGCTCCAGCACCTCGGCGTTGGAGCCGCGCGCCTCCGCGAGGTCGAGGATGGCGCGCGCCTGCGCGGGACTGGCCCCGGCGGTCGAGGCCATCTCCTCGGCCACCTTCTCGGGGCCGATCTTGTCGAGCTTGTCCAGCGCGCGCAGCACCGGCACGGCGTGGTCGGCGAGCCCGGCGCGCTCCAGCACGCCGTTCAGCACGCGCCGGTCGTTGACGCGGATCTCGAAGCGCTCGAAGCCGATCGCGCGCAACAGCTCGTGCACGACCAGCCCCGTCTCGATGTCGACCGCGATGCTGGTCGAGCCGATCGTGTCGAAGTCGCACTGCACGAACTCGCGGTACCGCCCGCGCTGCGTGTTCTCGCCGCGCCACACCGTGCCGATGTGGTAGCGCTTGAACGGCAGCCCGAGGTCGTTGTGGTGCTCGGCGACGAAGCGCGCCAGCGGCACCGTCAGGTCGAAGCGCAAGGCCACGCGGCGGCCGCCGTGGTCCTCGAAGCGGTACAGCTGCTTGTCGCTCTCGGCGCCGCCCTTGCCGACGAGGATCTCCTCGTACTCGAGGGCCGGCGTGTCGATCGGCAGGAAGCCGAACGAGCGATAGACCCGCCGCGCCGTCTCCATCAACCGCTCGCGCGGGATCATGGTCTCGGGCAGGTAGTCGCGGAAGCCCTTCAGGGTGCGCGGTTCGATCAGGCTCATGCTGCGTGGATCCTACGAAATCGGGCGGCGGAAGCCTCGGCCCGTGGCGGCGCGCGCCGGCCTCGGGTCGCGATCCCGCGCGGCGCCTCGCGGTCCCCGTGAGCCGCGACCGGCGCGCTGCTAGGCTCTAGGCACGATGTCGACCCGTCCCGTGCTCGCGCCGCAGGTCCTCGCGCTGCTCGGCCTCGCCGCCTGCTCCGGCGACGAGGCTCCCGAGGCGCCGCGCGCCTCGCCGACGCGCCCGAGCGTGCTCCTCGTCACCATCGACACGCTGCGCGCCGATCGGCTGGGCTGCTTCGGTCGCGCCGAGGCCGCGACGCCGACACTCGACGCGCTCGCGCGGCGCGGCACGCGCTTCGAGGCGGCGTGGACCTGCGTGCCCCTGACGCTGCCGGCGCACGCGACCTTGCTCACGGGGCTCGAGCCGCCCGAGCACGGCTTGCGCGTCAACACGCGCGCGGCGCTCGGGTCGGGGATGCCCACGCTCGCCGAGCGCGCCCGCTCGGCGGGCCTCGCCACCGCGGCGTTCGTCTCCGCGGCCGTGCTCGACGGCTCGTTCGGGCTCGAACGCGGCTTCCAGCTCTACGACGACGACCTCGGCCCGCTCGTGCCGGGCGGACCGCCGATGATCGAGCGCCCCGCCAAGGACACCATCGACGCCGCCACGCGCTGGATCGCGGCGCAGGAGGATGGCGGCTGGTTCGCGTGGGTGCACCTCTACGATCCGCACCGCCCGTGGAGCGCGCCTGAACCGTTCCGCTCGCGCCACCCCGACCCCTACGACGCCGAGATCGCCGCCGTCGACGCCCAGCTCCAGCGGCTGCTGGCGGCCTGCGACCCGACGCGCACGCTGGTCGTCGTCACCTCCGACCATGGCGAAGGACTCGGCGAGCACGGCGAGGAGAGCCACGGCGTGCTGGTGCACGAGGCGACGCTGCGCGTGCCGCTGATCGTCGCCGGACCCGGCGTCGCCTCGGGCGCCGCGATCCGCTCGCCGGTGGGACTCGTCGACCTCGCCCCCACCATCGCCGCGCGCGCGGGCTGGAGGACGCTCGGGCGCGGACGCGACCTCGCCGACGCGCTGCGCGGGCTCGAACCGCCGCCGGCGGTCCTGTACGCCGAGAGCGAGTACGCGCGCCTCGAGTTCGGCTGGGCCCCGCTGCACGCGCTGCGCCAGGGAGACGACAAGCTGGTCGAGGGACCGCGCGTGGACGGCGCGCCGGCGCGCGAGTTGTACGACCTCGCCAAGGATCCGAGCGAGCTTCGGGACCGCGCCGCCGGCGAACTCGCGCGCGCCGAAGAGCTCTCGCGCACGCTCGCCGACTACTCCGCCACGTTCGTGGCCCATCCGGTGGCGCGCGCGGGCGGCGACCCCGGCATGGCGCAGGCCGTCGCGGCGCTGGGCTACGCAGGCGGCTCGGGCACGATCGCCTACACCGGTCGCGATCCGCGCCGCTCGATGCAGATCGTCGAGGAGCACGCGCGCGGCGCGTCCTTGCTCCAGCACGGCAAGCCGGCGGAGGCCGTGGCCCACCTCGCGCGCGCGGTCGAGGCCGACCCGCGGGCGCCCGTGTTCCGCCTCGACCTCGGTCGCGCGCTCGCCGCCACCGGACGCCGGTCCGAGGCCGAGCGCGAGCTGCGGGAGGCGCTGCGCCTCGCACCCGACCTCGAGCAGGCCTGGTACCACCTCGGCGTGGCAGAGGCGCAGGAGGAGCGCTTCGACGACGCGCTGCGGTCCTACGGGCGCTCGCTCGAGCTCGTGCCCTCGGCCTGGCCGAGCCTGCTCGGCCGCGCCTGGGTGCTGGTGCGCGCTGGTCGCCCGGCCGAGGCCGCCGACGACCTCGCGCGGGTCGTCGAGCTGCGCCCCAAGGAACGCGGCGTGCGCCTCGAGCAGGCGCGCCTCCTGCGTTCGCTGGGACGCTCGCGCGAGGCCGTGCGCGCCATCGAGGCGGCCATCGCGCTGGACGAGTCGGAGCCCGGCGCCAAGGCCTGGCTCGCCTGGGAGCTCGCCACCAACGCCGACGACGCGGTGCGCGACCCACGCCGCGCCTTGGAGCTGGCGCGCGCGCTCGTGTCAAGCAAACCGGACGACGCCTCCAGGCTCGAGATCCTCGCCGCGGCGCTGGCCGAGGCCGGCCAGGCGGCCGAGGCGGCGCGCGCGCAGTCCGAGGCCTGCCGCCTGGCGCCGCCGGACCTCGATCCCGCGCTGCTCTCGCAGTGGCGCGAGCGCGCGGCCCGCTACCAGCGCGGCGATCGGCATCGCGAGCCCTGAGAAGGGCGGCGCGGCTCCTCAGCGCGCGCGCATCTCAGGCGCGGAGCGGGCGGGGCCGGCCTCGAGGCGCCAGATCGAGCAGGCGGCCCCGCCGGGGAGCGCCGGATCGAGCAGCGCGCGGCCGTCGACGCCGACGCGACGCGCGGAGCTCCAGGCCGGCTTGAACGGCCCGCTGTCCTCGCCCGGGCGCCACAGGCAAAGGCGCGCCCAGGCGCCGCCGGGCTCGAGCTCCACGCCCACGTGGCGCGGCGCGGCGACGAGGTGCGTGGCGCCGAGCGAACGCATGCCGCGCGCCAGTTCGTCGAAGCTCGCCACGCGCCCCAGCGCTTCGACGGAGGCCACGCGCGCCGCCATCTCCGCGCTCGCCAGGCGCGCGCTCCCCGTCGCGGCGACGGCGCGCCGGCCATGGAGGATGGCGCGCGAGGCGTGGCCGGGCGGCACGAGCACGCAGTCCTGCGGCTCGCCGTCCGGATCGTTCCACGGCGCGCTGCTCGGCACGACTTCGCGCAGGCGGCGCAGGCCGAGCGAGTGCTCGACGCGCTCCTGCCGCGCCCCCGCGTCGGAGGCGCGCCCCGCCTGCGCGATGGCGACGAAGAGCAGGAGCACGGGGATGGCGCGCGAGGCGAGCACGCTCCAGCGCGGGGTCGTCCCTTCGGCGAGCGGCGCGCGCGCCAGCTCGGCCACCACGAAGGCCAGCGCCAGGGCGACGAGCGCCGGTCCGTCGCGCAGCGCCAATCCGAGGAGCAGCGCGAGGATGGCGAAGAGCAGCACGAAGAAGCCGACGTGCGCGCGCCAGCGCGACGCCAAGAGGCACGCGCCGACGAACAGCGCGCCGAAGGCCAGCCAATCGGCCCCGTGCCAGCGCGCCTGCAACGCGTCGTGGGCGAGCAGCGCCGGCCAACCCTGGCGGCCTTCGCGCCACGCCTCAGGCAACCAGGCGATGGAGACGAGCACGAGCGCGACGAGCAAGGCCACGTGCAGCACGCGACGCGGCTCGCCGCGCTTCCTCGACAGGATCAGGAGCACGGCGAAGGGCGCGGCGAGGACGAGGAGCAGCGTCGACATCCCGCGGATCCACGCCGCCCACGCGCCGTCGGACGCGGCCCACGGCCCCTCCTCCAGCGGCAGGCGCAGCGCGAACGCGGCCACGAGGTGCAGGAGCAGCGCCGTGCGCGCTCGCATGCCGCGCCCCACGGGATCTAGCGCGGCGCGCAAGAGCATCGCCGCGCCGCACAGGACGACGACCGCCGCGGGCGCCCACGCCGCGATGGCGAGCCCCGCCAAGACGCCGCCGAGCAGCCCCTCCAGCACGCCGTCC
>JBEBCR010000366.1:0-9320 GCA_041157565.1 Planctomycetota bacterium
CCGCGTCGTTCCACGCCGTCGACGAGACCCAGTTCGTCTGGCCGCGCAGGCCGAGGATCTGCCGGCCGCTGCGCGGATCGTAGAGGCGGAACAGGTCGTCGTTGCCGCACAACAGCACGCGCCCCGCGCCCGGCAGCGGACAAATCTTGCTGGTGTGGCCTTGCAGCGCCATGCGCGGTCCGGGGGCGGACAAGCGCTGGTCGAAGCGGCGCACCACGGTCCCCGAGTCGGTCTGCGACGAGATGTAGATGCCGTCCTGCGCGCAGGCGAGCGCGTGCTGAGTCGACAGGCGCCCGTAGTCGTGCTTGTCGAGCTCGCGCGTCGCGTGCAGCTCGTCGCCGTCCTCGGCGTCGAGCAGGACCGCTCGTCCGGCCCCGGCCAGCGCGAGCGCCCGGCCGTCCGCGGTCCAGTCGCAGGCCTGCGGCTGGAAGGGCAGCGCGAACTCGCGCACGAGCGCTCCGCCGGGCAGGGCGTGGATGGCGCCCGTGGGCGTCGACAGCTCCGGACCGACCTTCGCCGGACGCGTGCGCCGCGCGCCGGCGACGAACACCAGCGGCTCGCTCGGGTGCATGGCCCACGCGCCCACGCCGGTCGCCGGCGCGAAGTCGGCCACGCGCTCCGGCCCGGCGAGCGACCACGACTCGAAGCCTGAGTTGGTGCGCACCAGCAGATGTTCCCCGTCGGCCACGAAGCGCACGTCGCGCGCGACCCCGCGGTGCGTCCAGACGGTCCGCATGCGCTGCAGGTCGTGCAGCTCGAAGCCGCCGTCCTCGGAGGTGGGCGTCGTCGCCACGAGCGGCCCGTGGCGGCTCGAATCCATCAAGGCGATGCCGAGCGTCGTGCGTACGGAGCGCCGCGCGCCGGCCTCGGACCAGTCGTACAGGCGCGCGACGCCGTCGTCGGCGAAGGTCCACAGCCCCGAATCGCTGTAGGCCACGCCGACCACCGGACGCAGGGCGCCGTCGACCACGTCGAGCATGCGCCTCGCCTCGAGCGACACCAGCATGGGCGAAGGCGAGTAGCCGCTCATGACCACCAGGTCGGGATCGGGGTGGCGCTGGATGCGCAGCACCTCGCGACGGTCGGGCAGTTCGATGCGCGCGGCCTCGAGCGTGGACAGGTCCACCACCCACGAGCCGTCGACGTAGGTCGACACGACGAGCCGCCGGCCGTCGGCGGAGAACTCCAGCGCCGCGACGCCCTTCTGCGCCCAGTCGAGCGGGCAGGAGAAGACGCGCCGCGCCTCGCCGCCTTGCGTCGACTCGATCCAGGCTCCGTCGCCCGCGCCGTAGGCGAGCAGGCCGCGATCGGGCGAGACGGCCGGACTGGCGAGGAACACCGCGGGCGGGAAGGCCCGCACCAAGCGCGCCGCCATCGTGCGCGCGTCGACGAGGAACAACCCCTCGTCCTGCACCAGCGCGTACACGCGATCCTCGTCGAGCCAGCACAGGTCGGTCACGTTGCGCGCGACCCCGGCCGGCGCCAGCGACACCGAACGCACGGCGCCGTCGAGCGAGCGCACGCGCAAGCGCCCGGCCACGTCGCCGAAGGCGAGCCAGCGCCCGTCGTCGCTGCAGGCCACGCGCCAGGCGCGCGCGTCCAGGTCGAGGCAGTCGAGCTCCTCGCCGCGGCCGTTCATGACGCGCAGCATCCCCTCCGCCGACAGCACGGCGAGCAGCCGCGCCTGGCGGTCGGCCGTGGCGCTGACCAGCGACGACAAGCTGTGCGGGAACGAGCGCGAGCTGCGGTCGGCCAGGTTCCTCAGCATGTGCCACTCCCAGCCGCGCGAGCCCGGCGGCAGCTGGTCGAGGTGCTCGATGGCGCCCTTGGCGTGGCGCGTGGCGAGCGCGCCGTCGGCGGCGCTGATGCCGGCGAGGTAGTTGCGCCACTCGGCCTCCTTGCGCGCCTCCTCGACCTCGACGAGGCGACGCTCGGCCACCGACTCGGCGGCCACGGCCGCGAGCTCCGCGCGCCGCGAGTCCTCGGCGGCCTGGAGCGCCGAGCGCTCGGCCTCGCGCGCCCGCAGCAGGCCCGTCGTGGTGCCGACGAACCCCGCCAGCAGCGCCACGAGCACCGCCGCGCCGGCGACGAAGGCCGCGCGGTGCTTGCGCACCTGCTTCTTCAGTCGATAGGTCCAGTCGGGCGGCGCCGCCAAGAGCGCCTCGCCGGCGAGGAAGCGCCGCAGGTCGTCGGCCAGGTCGTCGGCGCCGGCGTAGCGCAGCGCCTTGTCCTTCTCGAGCGCCTTCAGGAGCACCCAACCCAGCTCGCGCGGGAAGCCGGGCGCGATGGAGGCGGGGTCGGGCGGCGAATCCTCGGCGATGACGCGCGCCGCCTGCGGCAGGGTCATCTCCGCCACGGGCAGGGGACGGCGCCCGACGCACACTTCGTAGAGCAGGAGCCCCAGCGCGTAGACGTCGGTGCGCACGTCGATGTCGGCGACGCGCCCCTCGACCTGCTCGGGGCTCATGTACTGGAGCGTGCCGATGAGGTCGCCTTGGCGCGAGTGCAGCGACTCGCTGGCGCCCACGGCGCGCGCCACGCCGAAGTCGATCACCTTGGGTCGGCCCTCGAGCCCGACCAGCACGTTGGAGGGCTTGAGGTCGCGGTGGATGACGCCGCGCTCGTGGCCGTGGTGCACGGCGTCGCAGACCTCGGCGGCGAGCTCGAGCTTGCGCGCGAGCGGCAGGTCGGCGCAGGCCGCCACGAAGTTGCGCGCGTCCTCGACGTACTCCATGGCGATCCAGGCCACGGTGCGCGTCTCGCCGGGGGCGAACTCGATGTCCTCGGCGCCGGCGGCGTGGACGCGCGCGATGTTCTCGTGCGTCAGGCGCGCCAGCACCTCGGCCTCCGAGCGGAAGCCGCGCCGGCCGGACGAGCCGAGGCCGGCCTCGAGCAGCTTGAGCGCCACGCGCCGGCGCGGCGCGCGCTGCTCGGCCTCGTAGACGATGCCCATGCCGCCGCGGCCGACGACGCGCAGGATGCGGAACCCGGCGATCTCGCGGCCTTCGAGCGGGACGTGCTGCAGCGGCGCCAGGCGCTGCACGGCCGAGGCGCCGACCTTCTCGGAGAGGAATCCAGTGGCCGAAGCGTCGGCGGCGAGCAGCGACTCGACCTCGGCCAGGAGGTCGGGATCGCCGGCGCACTCGGACTCCAGCAGGCTGCGGCGCGAGCGGCGCGTCATCGACTGCGCGCGCTCCATCAAGTCGCTCACCTTCTGCCAGCGTGCGGGATCCATCGGAAGCCGTGGGCCCATGGTAGCCTAGGCGCCTTCCAGACGTGGTCCGCACCCTGCCCTTCACCGGCCCTTGGCTGTTGGCGCCCATGGAGGGCGTAACCGCGCCCTCCTTCCGCGACCTGGTCCTCGCCCGCAACCCGCCGAGCGCGCTGGGCGGCGCCTGCACCGAGTTCGTGCGCGTCGTCGACACGCCCGTGCCGATCAAGGTCATGCGCCGCCACCTCGGCCCGCACCGCTTCGCGCAACCCGTGTCGTTGCAGCTGATGGGCAGCGACCTCGAGTGCCTCGCGCAGAGCGCGATCCACGCCGTCGCGGCGGGCGCGGCGGTGGTCGACCTCAACTTCGGCTGCCCGGCCAAGGGCGCGCTGCGCGGCTGCGCCGGGTCGGCCGCGCTGAAGGATCCGCGGCAGTTGGAGCGCACGGTGGCGGCCGTGGCGCGCGCCATCCCCGGCCACCCGGTCACGGGCAAGATCCGCGCCGGGTTCGACGACGCCTCGCGCGTCGAGGAGCTGGCGCGCGCGGTCGAGGCCGGCGGCGCGTGGATGCTGACGATCCACTGCCGCACGCGCGCCGAGGCGTACTGCGACGAGGTCGACTGGACGCGCATCGCGCGCGCCGTGGCGGCGGTCTCCATCCCGGTGTGCGGCAACGGCGGCGTGTCGAGCCACGCCGACCTCGAGCGGCTGCGCGCCGAGACGGGTTGCGCCCACGCCATGGTCGGACGCGCGGCGCTGGGCGATCCGTGGATCTTCCACGGCGCGGCGACGACCGAGGCCGACGCGGCGCGCTTCCTGCTCGACTACGCCGACGCGCTGTTCGCCACGGGCGAGCCGTCGAAGAAGGGCGTCGCTGGCAGGCTGAAGCAGCTCCTGGTGCACTGGACGGCGGGCGGGTTGTGCCGGCCGACGCGCGAGTCGTGGTTGCACATGAAGGACCCGCAGGAACTGTTCGATCGGCTGGCGCAGGTCGCCGGCGAAGCGCGCTGCCCGCGCCTCAACCCCCTGCTCGCCGCCAAGGTGCCGGCATGAGCGCGCCGTCGGGGCCGCGCGCCGGACGCGCGCTGCTCGTCGCCGCGGCGGCGCTGCTCTTCCTCGGCCTCGGCGCGTGGCTGGTCGTCGACCGCGCGCGACGCGCCGAGGAGGCGGCCCTCCGCGCGCGGGAGGCGGCGGAAGCGGCGCGCGCGGCGCTGTCCGCGCGCTCGGACGCGCCGGAGGCTAGCGCGGAGCAGGACGCCGCGCCCGCCGACGCCGGGCGGATCGTGCGCGGCGCGTCTCCCGATGGCGACCTCCAGGAGGCGCTGGCGGCCGCGCTGAAGGCCGCCCAAGCCTCGCAGCCGGGCGCCGACATGCGCTTGGAGTGGACGCTCGAGGCCATCCGCGGCGTGCGCGGCGGCATCCGCGGCGAGAACGAAGTCGTGGTCGAGATCCGCGTGCGCTGACGCGCGAGGCCACGCGCTCGCCGCGCGCCGAGCGTCCAAAAAGGGCGATTCGCGGATCCGCGCGCGGGCTTCGCCACTACAATCGCCGCGAGTCTAACCCGTCCGATCCAACTGCGACCAGACGCGAACTAGCCGGAGTCAGAGCCTTCGATGGCCAAGTGGACCCACGCCGACAGCGACAATCTCTACAACGTCCAGAAGTGGGGCTGCGGATTCTTCCGCGTGAACGAGGCGGGCAACGTCGAAGTGCGCCCCGAGGGCGCCGACAGCCCCCACCGCCCCGGCATCGACATGTACGAGCTGCTGGGGCAGATCCTGCGCCGCGGCGTGAACACGCCGATCCTGCTGCGCTTCGACGGCATCCTGCGCGCGCGCGTGCGCGCCATGAACGAGGCCTTCAACAACGCGCGCAAGGAGTTCGGCTACGAAGCCCCCTACCGCGGCGTGTTCCCGATCAAGGTGAACCAGGAGCGCCACGTCGTCGAGGCCCTCCTGTCCGAGGGCAAGAACCACAACATGGGCCTCGAGGTCGGCTCCAAGCCCGAGCTGATCGCGGTCATCGCGCTGCTCGCCGGCCACTCGAGCCTGATGATCTGCAACGGGTACAAGGACGAAGAGTACATCGAGATGGCGCTGCTCTCGACGAAGCTCGGCATCACGCCGATCCTCGTGGTCGAGAAGTACAGCGAGATCGACACGATCCTCGCCGTGTCGCGCCGCCTCGACATCAAGCCCTCGATCGGCATGCGCAGCAAGCTGTCGGGCAAGGGCGCCGGGCGCTGGCAGGAATCCGGCGGCGACCGCTCCAAGTTCGGCCTGACCACGCGCGAGATGGTGCAGGTGGTCGAGCGCATGAAGAAGGAGGGGCTGGTGGACTGCGTCAAGCTGCTCCACTTCCACCTCGGCTCGCAGATCCCCGAGATCCGCTCGCTCAAGAACGCGCTGCGCGAGGCGACCTACACGCTGGTCGGCCTGCACCGGATGGGCTGCCCGATCCAGTACTTCGACTGCGGCGGCGGCCTGGGCGTCGACTACGACGGCAGCTCGACCAGCTTCGAGTCGTCGATGAACTACTCGATGCAGGAGTACGCGCGCGACGTCGTGTACCACCTGCAGCAGGCCTGCGCCGAGGCTGAGATCCCGCAGCCGACCATCGTCACCGAGTCCGGCCGCGCCCTGTCGGCGCACCACGCCGTGCTGGTGACCGAGGTGCTCGGCACGACGGACTTCACCGAGGAGGGCCAGCCGCAGAAGCCCTCCGAGCACGAGAACGAGCTCGTCCACAACTTCCACTCGGTGCACGACAACGTCACCGCCAAGAACTACCAGGAGAGCTACCACGACGCGGTGCAGATCCGCGACGAGGCGATGGTGCTCTTCAACGTCGGCCAGATCTCCATGGAGGAGCGCGCCCGCGTCGAGGACTACTTCTGGCGCACCTGCGAGAAGATCCTGCGCATCACGCGCACGCTCGACTACGTGCCCGACGACCTCGCCGGGCTCGAGCGCGACATGGCGGACACGTACTTCCTCAACTTCTCGCTGTTCCAGTCGCTGCCCGACAGCTGGGCCATCCACCAGCTGTTCCCGGTGCTGCCGCTGCACCGCCACAACGAGCAGCCGACGCGCCGCGCCATCCTCGCCGACATCACCTGCGACTCGGACGGCAAGGTCGACCGCTTCATCGACCTGCGCGACGTCAAGCGCACGCTGGAGCTGCACCCGCTCAAGCACAACGAGCCGTACTACCTGGGCTTCTTCCTGGTGGGCGCCTACCAGGAGATCCTCGGCGACATGCACAACCTGTTCGGCGACACGAACGTGGTGCACGTCGACCTCGACGACGCCGGCCGCCCGCGCCTGACGCACGTGCTGCGCGGCGAGCGCGTGCAGGACGTGCTCGAGTACGTCGAGTACTTCGAGTCCGACCTGCTGGCGAACCTGCGCCGCAGCGTCGAGAAGTCGCTCGAGGAGGAGCGCATCACCTTCGAGGAGTCGGCCCTGCTGTACCGCCGCTACGAGGCGGGCCTGCACGGCTACACCTACTTGACGCGCGACAAGAAGAACGGCGACGGGCCGCACCCGATGCAGGGCTCGCTGGTCTTCCACCGGCCCGAGTCGGCGCCCGCCGGCGCCTGAGCGCCGGCGCAGGCCCTCCGCACCCATCCCCCACCCGCACGGGACGGCCAAAGCACTTGAACATCCGCCACGGCACGCTGGTCCAGCTCGACTACAAGCTCTACGGCCCCGACGGGGAGCTGGTCGACGAGTCCGAGCCCGGCGCGCCGATGGAGTACCTCCACGGCCACGGCGAGGTGCCCGAGGCGCTCGAGCGCGCGCTCGAGGGGTTGGCGCCGGGCGCGAGGAAGCGCGTCGAGCTCGGCCCGGGCGAGGCCTACGGGCAGCACGACCCCGACGCCATCATCGCCGTGCCGCGCGAGTCGTTCCCGCCCGACCGCGAGATCGTCCCCGGCGACGTGGTCGCCGTGCAGGTGCAGGACGACGAGGGCCGCGACCTGCCGGGCGAGAGCATCGACATGCGCGTCGTCGAGATCTCCCCCGAGGCCATCGTGCTCGACGCCAACCACCCGCTGGCCGGCCGCAGGGTGGCCTTCGAGGTGGCGATCCTCGGCGTGCGCATGCTCGACAAGAAGGAGATCGCCGCGCGCGAGGCCGAGGAAGACGACGAGGACGAAGAGCGGTAGGTCGGCGCGCGCGATCCCCGCCCCATCCCGACGCGCTTGGCGCGAGGCGTGGACGGGGATCCGGCGTGGTGGGCCTCAGATGCGCGACGGCAGCGAGGCCGCGCGCAGGCGTTCGGCGAAGCCGACCAGCGACACCAGGCTGTCGGCGCAGAACGCCCAGGTCAGCCGCGCGCGCAGGTCGTGGTCGACGCCGCGACCGCCGAGCACCAGCGCCACGCCCCGGGCGAGCGCCGCGTCGTGCAGCAGGCGGAAGTCGCGCACGAAGCTCTCGCGCTGCGGCACGTCCGAGATGGACAGCCAGAACATGCGCGGACGCACGGTCTCGATGGCGGCCTTGAGCGTGCGCAGCGGGTTGCCCGTGCCGTAGCTCTCGGCCTTCCAGCCGCACTCGCGCAGCGCCAGCTCGACCATCGCGGTGGCGAGCGTGTAGGGATCGCCCTCCGCGGTGCCGCCGATGGCGAGCGGAGCGTCGGGTTCCGGCGGCGGCAGCAGGAGGCGCATCTCGTGCAGGAAGCGCGTGCAGATCTCGATGGCGCGGCGCTCCTCGAAGATCTCGGCGCGGCCGTGCTGCACCTCGGCGCCCAGGTCGCCGAAGGCCGGCGCGATGGCCTTCTCCATGATCTCGCACAGGCGGTTGCCACCGAGCCACAGGTCGTAGCCGAGGCGGCGGAAGGCCTCCTCGTCGCCTTCGAGCAGCGCCTGGCGCATCTCGGCCCGCGCGCGATCGTAGACGAGCGGCCCGTGGCCCGTGGAAGGCGGCAGCCCGAGCAGCTCGGGACGAGTCACGGCTTGGCCGCGCTCGCGCAGGAACTGCAGCACGCCGTGGATCGGCAGGCGGCGGTGGCCGCCGACGGTGCGCACGGAGGGCAGCAACCCTCGGTCGCACCAACGCTTGAGGGACGCTTCGCTGACGCCAATGGCCAGGGCGACCTGGCGGGGGGTGAGCTGGCTGCGCATGGGATGGGACCTGGGAGTGGTGGACGGGTGGGGAACGGACGGAGTGCGTTCGAGGATCGGCGGGGGCTGGCCGTATGCGGACCAGCGCGACCGATTTGCACGAATCGCCTCCTTGGGGTTGTTCGCCGCCCGACGCCGGGCTCGATGCAGGAATCCGCCCGCGACCGCGCGCTTTCGCGGGAGATCCCAAGCCGGACACGGCGGTCGGCGGAGGCTCGGCGCATCCAAGCGCGTCGCCGCCCGCGTAAGGAGCTCAACGGAGGCCGAACGCCGGTTTGGCCCCGCAACCCGCGCAGCGCGCCTTGCAGCCCGTGGAGCGCGACGCACCCGACTCGGCGCACGACGCGCCACGACCCGGAGGTCCTTCGATGATCGCGATCCGCAACGGCCACGCTGGATGCCAGCACGATGGCGAGCACGAGTGCCTCGAGCGCGCGGGCGAGCCGACGCTGGTCGCGCCGTCGGTCGACCTGCCGCGGGCCGAACGCGCCGTGCGCGAACTGCTCCTGGCGCTGGGCGAGGATCCCGATCGCGAGGGGCTGCTCGACACGCCGCGTCGCGTGGCCAAGATGTACTCCGAGGTGTTCGCCGGCCGCGCGCAGGATCCGGCGACGCACCTGGCGCGCACGTTCGAGGTCGGCGACAGCGGCCTGGTGCTCCTGAAGGACATCCGCTTCGCGAGCATGTGCGAGCACCACCTCCTGCCGTTCATCGGCCGCGCGCACGTCGCCTACCTGCCCAAGGGCCGCGTCGTGGGGCTGTCGAAGCTCGCGCGCGTCGTCGAGGTCTACGCCCGCCGCCCGCAGGTGCAGGAGCGCATGACCACCCAGATCGCCGAGGCGTTGGCGCGCCACGTGGAGGCCGACGCGGTGCTCGTGCTCGTCGAGGCGCAGCACTACTGCATGAAGATGCGCGGCACGAACCAGCCCGCGAGCACGATGGTCACGATGGCCGCGCTCGGACGCTGGGAGCACGACCACGAGGC
>JBEBCR010000367.1:0-13031 GCA_041157565.1 Planctomycetota bacterium
CAACTGGGCGAAGGGTGCGTTCGCGGGAGCCTTGGCGGGTGGAGTGGCCTGTGGCGGCGTCGCAGGCGTCGCGGCGCGCGGATCGAAGCGCAAGCCCAGCGCGTGGAAGCCACCTTGCGCGTCGCGCCGCACCGCCAGACGCGCCCCGTCGACCTCCAGTTGCTCGACGACGAGCCCGTCGGGCCGCGCGACGAGGCCTTCGACGCGCAGCGCGCGGCAGGCGGCCAACTCGACGCCGTCCGTGGTCCAGGCGGCGTCCGACAACGTGGTCGACAGGCGCAGTTCCTCGCCCTCGATCCGCGCGTCGGCCTGCAGCGCGGCGGACATCGTGGTCGCGCCTTCCAGCGCCTGCAGCCCGAGCTTTGTCAAGTACGCTTGACCATGGGCCAGGCGCAGGCCGTCCGCCCGCAGGCGGGCGTCGAGGCGCACGCGCCACGCCGGGGAGACTTCCAGCGTGCCCGCCGCCGAAGCCGAACTCCACAGGCCTGGGGCGCGCGCCGAGGCGGACCAGCGCGCGCCTTGCGCGCCATCGCCCCCGGCTCGCAACTCGTCGAGCGCGAAGGCGGCATCCACGAGCTCCCACGTGGTTTGCGGTTGCGCCGCCTCGTCGGCGAAGCGCAAGCGCCGCGCGCCGAGTTCCAACTTGCCGATGCGCAGGCTCGGGGGCGCGGCCCTGCCGCCCGTCGCGACGCCGGTGGCCGGACTCGGCGGCGGCGCGGCGTCCGATCCGGCGGCGGCGCCGGTCCAGGAGACCAGCGGCAAGTGCACCACCCCGTCCTGCGAGCGGCGCACGTCGGCCTCGACGTCGCGCCACGCCAGCGACTCGACGACCAGGCCCGCTGCGCCGAACGAGAAATCCACCAGCGAGGCCGAACCGGCCGACAGCGCGTGGATTCCATCGCGGGCCGACAGGTCCTCGACGCGCCCGGACACGACCCAGCCATCGCCGGCGCGCCGCGCCGCGAGGGTCGCCTTGGCCGTCAAATCGGCTGGACGTGCCGCGGGAGCCAGCCCCAGCGGAGCGAGCAGGTCGGCGAGCCGCGACAGGTCCACCTGCTCGGCGCCGGCCTCCAACGCGAGCGTCGCGGACTGGCCGTACGACCCCTCGGCGCGCGCTTCGACCGACCGCGCCACTCCCGGCAGCCGCGCGCCGGCGACCAGCTTGGCCGCCAGGTCGCCCGCGACGGCGGACGGCAGCACCTCGAGGCGCAACTCGCCATCCTCGAGCGCGTGGATGCGGGGCGGAGTCGCGCGCGCATCCACGACCTCGACCCGCGCGCCCGAGAGCTCGAAGCCGGCGGCCTGCAGCGCCACTCCGGGCGGCGCGGCTTGCGCGGTGGACGACGCAGGCGTCGGAGCGGCCGGTTGGACGCGCGACGCGTCGAAGCCGAGCCCCGCGAAGACGGGAATGCCGTCGGGTTCGACCACCAGCCGCGCGCGCGGCCCCGCGAGCCGCGCCTCGTCGACTCGCAGGACTTGGGGGCGATGCTGGACCCGCATGGAGGCGAGGGCGAGGCCCACGGCCTCGGCGCCGTCGCCGGAGAGCGTGGCCTCCCGCAGGACGAAGCTCGCCGTGGTGCGCGGCTCGACGACGCCCTCCACGACCTCCGCGGAACCGACGAGCTCCAGCGCAGCCGTCAACGCGCCGTCGATGCGTTCGCCGCGCGCCACGACGCCGAAGCGACGCAGGTGCATCGCCAATCGAGGCGAGCGCAGGCCGGCGAGCCGCGCTTCGAGTTCGAGGTTGGTGCGGCCGGCGTGCGGCTCGCCTTGGCCTTCGTCGACGCTCGTGCGCGCCACGACGCGCGCGCCATCCAACAGGCCCGGCGCGGAGACGCGCACCATCGCCCGCCCGTCCGCGCCCGGGGCGAGCAGCCGATCCGCCTCGGCCTCGAGCTCGAAGGTCTCGGACCCGCCTCCTTCGCCTTCGTCGAGCCATTCGAGCTTGGCGTGCCGCACGCGCGCGCGACGCAGCTCGAGCGGCAGGACCGCCGGCAGGAGCAACGAGCCCGGATCCGCCTGCGCGTCGGCGTCGGCGCGCGAAGCGTCGTCGAGCGCTTCGCCCGCCAGCCGAGCCGGGTCGTAGCCTCCGCCTAGGCGCAGGCGTCCTTGCGCGTCGACGCCCGCCGCGAGCCGCAGGCCATCGACATCCAGCTCCTCGACCACGAGCCGGCCCGAGGCGAGGTCGCGCAGCCCGAGATCGACGTGGATGCGCTCGGCGACGAGGAAGGGCGGCGTGCTGTCGCCGCCGCAACGCAGTCCGCGCAGCTCCAGCGTGCCTTGCAGGAGCGACAACGAGTGCGCGTCGAAGCGCAGGTCCAGGCCGCGGTTCGAGGCGACCATGCCCGCCACGGGATGGGCCCCCGCGGCGAGCAGCAATCGCAAGCCCGCCAGCGTCCCGACGGCGATCGCGCCGCGCTTCAACCACTTGGCGCGCGTCATTGGCCGGCCTCGCGCGCCTCGTGCCAAGTGGCCAAGGCCGCCTCGCGCGCCTCCTCCTCGCCCAGCGGATCGAAGCCCGGCACCGCCTTGCCGCGCGCGCGCAGCCAGTCGTGCGCGCGGGCGCGCGCCGCGGGATCGGGATCCTCTAGGAACAGCAGGTTCTCGGCCGCGAACATCTCCGCCAACTCGTCGAGGCCGCGCGCCGCCCGCGACAGTTCGTCGAGGGTCGCGGGCCAGCGTCCGACCTCGCCCGCGTGCGCCAGCAGCAAGGCGCGTGGCGCGGGCGCCAAGCCGCCGTCCTGCGCGCGCGCGGCGAGGTGCCGCAGCAGCGCGCCGTCGACGACGAGTCCGAGCGCCGAGGGCGAAGCGGCGTCGCCCGCCCGCGCGCCCCCAGCGAAGCTCGGTTCCAAGGCGTCGTGCACGATGCGCGCCGACTCGGCGAGGTCCGCGTCGTCGGCGAGGAACCCGTAGTCCTGCGCCACGTCCGCGCCGACGAGGTTGGCGATGTGCAGCCACGCCGCGCGGCCATGCGCGGGGACCAGCAGATCCGCGCGAGCCGCGGCCAGCTCGGCCACGCGACCTTCGCCGCGCGACCAACCGCGCGTCCGCCGCTCGGTCTCGCGCGCGGATTCGGCGACCAGGTCCAGCGTGCGCTGCAAGAGCGCGTCCTCCACCGCCACGACGACGCGCCGCAGTCGCACGCGCGCCGCGAGGTCGACTCGTTCCTCGCCCGGCCCGCGCCCGGCGAAGACCAGCGCGAGTCCGCGCCCGACGAGCCCGACCTCGCCGAGGCGCGGCGCCTCGGGCGCGCGCCCGTCGGACAGCGAACCGAGGTCGAGGAAGTGCTGCTCCTCGCTCGCGAGCCACGCGCCGTCCTCGTCCTCCTCGCTGGCGGGGGCGACGACCGACAAGGTGGCGCGTCCATCGTCGGCGACGTGCAAGTCGAGGCGCGCGAGCTCGGCGCCATCGGCTCGCGCGACCACGCGCCATCCGACCGTCGTCCCCGGCGCGACCAGCAGCTCCTCGGGAGCCAGCGAGGCCTGGACCACGGCGTGCACGTCGTAGCGCGCGACGGCCTCGCCAGCCGCGAGGCGCACCGAACCGCGCGCGCCGCTGACGGTCCGGAATGGCGCTCCTCCACCCAAGGCGATCTGCAGCCCGGAGCCGGCCTCGAGCGCCTCTGGGGCGAGCAGCGCGTGGTCCGTGCCGAGGTGCCACGAGCATTCCACGACCAAGCCGACCACGTCCGGTCCCGCGACCGAAGGTGGCACGGCGCGCGCCCCCGTCAACGCCGACCCCGACCACGCGCTTGGCACGGCGACGATGGGAGGCGACGGCGGGTCCTTGGGACTTGGGGCCGTGCAACCCCACAACACGAGGAGTCCGAGGCAGGCGCGCATGCAGGCGCGCGATTGTCGCCAGCGCGCGGGCGCGAGCCTAGAGGCGAGGGCGGGGTGGCGCGACGGCGCGCAGGACTACAGAACTACAGGGGAACGAAGGGCAACACGCACAGGATCCCCCGCAGGGTCCAGGCGCTGGTGCGAATCCAATTCGTGCGCACCAGGAAGGCGTGCGCGGCGGTGGTGTACCCAGCTTGCAGGCGCCCGTGACTAGGCACCTGAAGAAGTGCCGTTGATACCCAAATAACGCCCAGAAGAAGCACGCCCACCCAAGGCATCCAACCCGCGTAGCGCGGATCGGGAGCAGCCAAGAGCCACAAGCTGCACCCGAGCTCCACCAACATGAAGGGAGCCACGACCGCCGTCGTGCGCTGCACATGCTGCTCGTGGTACGCGGCAAAGGCGTTCGCCCCGACCTTGGCGTAGAGCGGGTAGTGCACCACCTGCACGAACCAGATCAGGCCGACCATCGCCAAGGTGGCGTAGGCGTGCACCGCGAGGATCGTGGCCGAGGAGACGAGGTCCATGGGTCTTGGAAGTCGTGTGGTCGGCGCCGATCCGCCGTGCATGTGCCGGGTCGCCAAGAAAAAGCCTCCCCGCGAGCGAACCCGCGGGGAGGCCTACGACCATCTGTGGAGGACACACATCCTCCGGTTGCCTGTTCGCGTTCGCGCGGCGGGTGGATGCAGGGCGCGTTGGATTTCCCGGCGACCCGCGGGAGGCGAGGACTTGGGCGCGCGGGCGGTGCCAGGTACGGGATTGGCGGTCCGCCATTGCGCGAGGCTGTGACGGGGAAGATTCTTCCGTCATGGCCTCTTCGCGCTCGGAGTCTCACCACCTGCGAATCCTGAAGTCCATCGGTGCTGGCGTGCTGGTCGCGCTGCCGGGCGCTTGCCGCGCCACGACGCACACGCAATCCGCGCCCGAGGCGCCGGCGGCGGCGCACGCCCATGGCGGCGCGACGCCCAGCGCGAGCGACGCCAAGCCGGCGCGCGCGAACCGCGACCCGCATGGCAACCCCGATGTCGAGCGCTACATCGACATGCTGCAATCGCAAGCACGCCTCGAGACCCTGCAAGTCTCCTTGGTGGTCGAACGCCTGGCCATCGCGCCGGAAGCCATCGTCGGCGACCTCGGCTGCGGTCCCGGGAACTTCGCCGTCGCCTTCGCCGCGGCGGCGCCGCGCGGCGTGGTCTACGCCTGCGACGTGGAGCCGGCGCAGCTCGACGCCCTGCGCGCCAAGATCGCCGGCGACGCCGCGCCCAACGTGGTGCCGGTGCTGGCGAGCTTCGACGACCCGCACTTCCCGCCGGGGAAGATGGACCTCGTGTTCATCGGCGACACGTACCACCACCTGCAGGACCGCGTGGCGTACATGCGACGGCTCAAGTCCTGCCTCGCGCCCGGGGGCAGGCTGGCGATCCTCGACTACAAGCCCGGCGACCTGCCCATCGGTCCGCCGCGCGCGCACAAGCTCGAGGCGGGAGTCATGGAGCGCGAGCTCGTCGAGGCGGGATGGACGCGCGTGGCGAAGCACGACACGCACCCGTGGCACGACTTCGAGGTGTGGATCCCGGCGGAGGCGCGCTGAGCCGCGAAAGGCGCGCGCCGCGGCGGAATGCCGGCGCCGGCGCGACGCGCGGCGGTTAGGCTTCTGCGACGGAGGGTCCCATGCCGAGCTACGAGATCACGCGCTACACCGTGCAGAAGGTCGATGGCGACGACCAGATCGAGGTCGTGCTGCACGCCAGCGATGGCGCGAAGTGGGAGTACGGGATCCCCTACAGCCGCTCGACCGGGCGCTACCAGTTCGAGGAGATCGACGTGATCGCCAACGACTTCGGCGACGAGTTCGCCGAGGAGCTGACGGCGAAGATCGAGGCGCTGGTCGACAAGCTGGTGGCAGGCGCGTAGCGCGTCGACGATCGAGGCCCGCGACGATCGAGGCTAGGGCTGCTCGGCGTCCGGCGCGCGCGGCTCGACCAGCTTCAACAGCGCCTTGCGCCGCGCCTCGTCCTTCTCGAGCTCCAAGGCGCGCTGCACCATCTCGCGCGCCTCGACCATCGAGCCGCGTCCGGCGTGCAGGATGGCGAGGTTCGTGATGGCGCCCAGGCAGCTCGGGTCGCTCGCCACGGCGGCGCGGTAGTGCGCCACGGCCGCGTCGTACGCGCCCGTGTCCTCCGACAGGACGCCGAGCTGGAAATGCGCGCTGGTGCAGTTGGGATCGGCCTGGATGGCGCGCTCGAGCCATTGGCGGCACGACTCGGCGGCTTCGGGGTGCGTGGCGCGCACGCCCTTGTCGATGCAGGTGGCCGCGGCCGCGAGCAGGTCCTCGACGCCGGGTTGGCCCAGCTCGAAGGCGCGCCGCCAGGTGAGGTACGCGGCCTCGCCCGCGCCGGCGCCGGCGTGCGCGCGCGCGAGCAGCGCCGTCGACGCGTAGTCGCCGCCAGTTAGGCGCGCGTAGGCCTCGAGCGGTTCGACGGCCGCGGCCTCGAGGCCCAGCTCGATCCTCAGTTGACCGAGGAGCAGCAGGGTCTCCGCATGGTCGGGGCGCTCCTTCAGCGAACGCTCGAGGTACGACTGCGCGGCGCGGCCGTAGTTGCTCGCCATCAGGATGCGGCCGTTGAGCGTCAACAAGTCCGGGTCCTTCGGGAAGCGCTGCAGCATCGCCTTGGCGAGGTTGCCGGCGCTCTCGTAGTCCTTCAGCTCGAACAACGCCCGCGCGGCCTCGAGCGCGGGGCGCGCGCGCTTGCCGCCCTCGGCGAGGTGGATCGAGTACCAGCGGTCCGCCGCCTCCTGCCACTCGCCCTTGGCGCTGGCTGCCGCGGCCGACTTCTCGTCCGTCTGCACGACGCGCGGCCCCTTCTTCTGCGACGAGCCGCAGCCGGCGAGCAGGGCGAAGGCCAGCAGCGCGCCGAGCGCCAGGCGCGAGGCGGCGAAGAGGGTCGAGGCGGAGCGCGGAAGCGAGGTGCGGATCACGCGGCGCAGGATAGCGCGGGAGCGCGCGCGGCGCAGCGGCTTGCCGCGAGGAGGGCTCGTCCACGGGACCGCATCCGCTAGCATGCCCCGCGCATGGCCTTGCGGGCGGTCTTCCTGGACGTGGGCAACACCTTGCTGCGCGAGGAGCCGAGCCGCTTCGCGCAGTACGCGCTGGCGGCCGCCGAGGAGGGCCTGCTGGTATCCGAGGAGCGCATGCGCGCCCTGATGGTCGAGGCGCACCACGCGCTGCCGCAGGAGATCGACGGCGCTTGGCGCTACACCGACCCGTGGTTCGAGCACTACATCCGCTTCGTCTTCCACGAGCGGCTGGGCCTCGCCGAAGGGCGCCTCGCGCCGCTCTCGACGCGCTTGTTCGCGCGCTTCTCGGATCCCGCCATGTTCCGCCTGCACGCGGGCGGCCACGAGCTGCTGGCCGGGCTGCGCCGCGCGGGCCTCGTGGTCGGCGTCGTCTCGAACTGGAGCCCGCGACTGCCGCCCCTGCTCGAACGCCTTGGCGTCGCGCGGCAGGTCGACTTCGTCCTGTGCTCGGCCATCGAGCGCCTCGAGAAGCCGGACCCGGCCATCTTCGAGCGCGCCTTGCGCCTCGCCGGAGTCGCGCCGCGGGAGGCGCTGCACGCCGGCGACCATCCCGAGAAGGACATCGCGGGCGCCCGGGCGGTAGGCTTGCGGGCCGCGCTGGTCGACCACGCCGGCGACGCGACGGCCATCCCGGGCGCGCACCACGTGCGCGACCTCCACGAGCTCGCCGCGCTCGTCGCGCGGCTTGGCGCAGGTGAAGCATGACCAACCCGCAAGCCCAGATCGCCCAGGTGCGCGCCGACGCGGACGCGCTGCGGCGCGCCATCGGCGCGCGCTTCCTCGGCCAGCACGCGGTCGTGGACGAGCTCCTCGTCGCCATCGTGGCCGGCGGCCACGCGCTGGTCGAAGGCGCTCCGGGCACGGGCAAGACGACCTTGGCGCGCGCGCTCGCCGAAGGTTGCGAGCTCGACTTCCGGCGCGTGCAGTGCACGCCCGACCTGCTGCCCATCGACGTCCTGGGCGCGCGGCTGCCCGAAGGCGGCGGCTGGCGCTTCGAGCCCGGCCCGATCTTCGCGCACCTCGTGCTCGCCGACGAGCTCAACCGCGCGACGCCGCGCACGCAAGCCGCCTTCCTCGAGGCCATGGCCGAGGGCCAGGTGACGATCCACGGCGCGACGCGCGCCTTGCCGCAACCCTTCGTGGTCGTCGCCACGCAGAACCCGCAGGAGAGCGAGGGCACCTATCCGCTGCCGGAGGCGCAGTTGGACCGCTTCCTCGTGCGCATCGACGTGCCCTTCCCCGCGGAGGACGAGCTGGCGACGATCCTCGCCACGACGAGCGGCGCGCAATCCGCTCCGACCGGCGTCGCGCTGCCGCGCGAGCGCCTGCTCGCGGCGCGCGCGCTGGTGCGCGAGATCGTCGTGCCGCCCAGCCTGGTCGAACTCGCCGCGCGCCTCGTGCGCGCCACGCACCCCGAGCTCGTCGAGGCGCCCGAGGACGTGCGGCGCGCGGTGCGCCACGGCGCCTCGCCGCGCGCGGGCCGCGACTTGCTGCTGGCGGCGCGCGCCTTGGCGCTGTTGTCGGGGCGCATGCACGCCACGCAGGCGGACCTCGAGCGCGTGTCCAAGCCCGTGCTGCGCCATCGCCTGGCGCTGTCCTTCGAGGGCCAGGCCGCCGGCGCGCGGGCCGACCAGCTCGTCGAGGCCGCCTGGAAGCGGGCCGCGAGCGAGTCGCGGGCCTGACAGCGGCCGCGCGGCGCGCCAGCCCGCTACAATCGGCGCCTCGCATGACGCGCATCGCCCTCGCCCAGATCGAGCCCGCCCTCGGCGACCTGCGCCGCAACCTGGCGCTGCACGAGACCCAGGTCGGCGCCGCGCGCGCGGCGGGGGCGCGCATGGTCGTGTTCCCGGAGCTGTCGCTCACCGGGTACTTCCTCAAGGACCTCGTGGCCGAGGTGGCGCTGGCGGCGGGCGAAGGACCGCTGGCGCGGCTGGCGGAGCTGTCGAAGGACATCACCATCGCCGCGGGCTTCGCCGAGCGCGCGCGGGACGGCCGCGTCTACAACACGCTGGGCCTGTTCGAGGACGGCCGCATGGTCGGCGCGCACCGCAAGGTGCACCTCGTGACCTACGGCATGTTCGACGAGGCGCGCGACTTCGCGCCCGGCGAGCGCTTCCGCGCCATCGACAGCAAGCTCGGCCGCTTCGGCGTGCTCGTGTGCGAGGACATGTGGCACCTCGACGGCATGTGGCTGCACTTCCTCGCCGGCGTCGACGCCATCCTCGCCTGCAGCGCCAGCCCCGCGCGCGGCGCGCCGGCGGGCGAGGCGCAGCCGCGCTCGCAGCGCACCTGGACCACGATCCAGGACGCGGCCGCGGTGCTGACGCAGTGCCATGTCGCGTACTGCAACCGCGTGGGTTGCGAGGACGGCATCGTGTTCGGCGGCGGCTCGCGCGTGGTCGGCCCCGACGGCGTCGAGCTGGCCCGCCTCGACGGCCTCGAGCCCGGGATGTTGTCGTGCGAGCTGGACGCGTCCCTCGTGCGGCGCGTGCGCACGATCACGCCGCTGCGCCGCGACGAGAAGCCGCAACTGGTGCTGCGCGACCTGCTCGCGCTCGAGGACGCCGAGGAAGCGTGAGCCACGAGGTCCATCCGCTCGACCTGAACACGGAGCTGGTCGAGGCGCTGCTCGTGCGCTTCCTGCGCGCCGAGGCCGGCAAGTTCGGCTTCCAGCGCGTGGTGCTGGGCCTGTCGGGCGGCATCGACTCGGCCGTGTCGGCCGCGCTGGCGGCGCGCGCCTTCGGCCCGCAGGGCGTGCTGGGCGTGATGATGCCCTACACGACGAGCAGCCCCGCCTCGGAGGCCGACGCGCGCGCGGTGGCCGCGGCGCTGGGCATCCGGCTGCAGAAGGTCGAGATCGGCGCCATGGCGGACGGCTACCTCGCCACGACGCCGGACGCCGACCGCCTGCGGCGCGGCAACGTCATGGCGCGCTGCCGCATGATCGTGCTGTACGACCGCTCCGTCGTCGAGCGCGCGCTGGTGGTGGGCACGTCGAACAAGACCGAGCTGCTGCTCGGCTACTCGACGCAGTTCGGCGACGCCGCCTGCGCGCTGAACCCGCTGGGCGACCTGTACAAGCACCAGGTGGTCCAGCTGGCGCGCCACCTCGGCCTGCCGAGGGTCGTCATCGACAAGCCGCCCACGGCCGACTTGTTCGAGGGCCAGACCGACGAGGGCGAGCTCGGGTTCAGCTACGCGCAGGCCGACGCGATCCTGTTCGCGCTGGTCGACGAGCGCCGCACGCTCGACGAGGTCGTCGGCCTCGGCCACGCGCGCCCCCTGGTCGAGCGCATCGTCGCGCGCATGGCCGCCAACCAGTACAAGCGCCAGCCGCCCTTGGTCGCCAAGCTCGGCGAGCGCACGGTGACGCACGACTTCCGCTACCTGCGCGACTGGGGCCGCTGAGGAGCCGCGCGCGGAATTCGCGCGCAGAATTCGCGCGAAGTCGCGTGGTGGCGGCGGCGCCTCGCCGCCTTGATTGGTGTTCGCGCGGTCGAGTTCGGCCACGCGATCCGATCCATGAAAATCAACGGTTTTGATCTGCGCGAAGCTATCCGGCATTGGAGCGCCCGGAAGACCTTGCTCGACAAGGTCTTCGTCGACGCCGGCTTCGCGTACACGGGCGAATCCAAGCCAGCTCCAGCCGAGGTGTCGGCGCAGCTGGAACAGGCTTCACGCCACCTGGCGGAGCTGGAAGTGCTGCAGGCGCAGTACAACCGCTCCCAGCGCCTTCACTTCGAAGGCGGCGAGATCAATCTCGCGGTGGGCTTGAAGCTGGCTGGTGCGATGACGCAACAGTCGAACATGTGGCGCGGCTACGCCGAGCGTGGGTTGCTGACCTTCGCAGGCTACCGCGACGACCTGACTCAAGGCCGCAAGGCCGACGAGAACTTCGCGAAGCGGCAGATGTCGTCCGCGATGGCGATGGCCAAGGCCGAGGACTACCTGCGGCGCGCGGCGCAGCTGCGCGGCGCGATCGCGCTGGCCAACGCCAACTCCATGGAACTGGCCGACGATTTGGCCCCTTTGTTCTCGCGAGGGGACTGAGGGGTCGGACAGGCTCCGGGCACGCCCGCCATCGGCGGGACCGACTCGGGATGGAAGGCGACTTGGCCGTGGAGGGACACGCCGCTGGGCACAGCCTCCAACTGAACGGCCTCGTGCGCCGGATCCGAAGTTGCTGCCTCCTTCTTGAATGCTCTCCGCCGGGAGTCCTGTCCACCTTGCTTGACGGTCGCCCGCGTCGGCCCACCGACGCGGGCGGCTTCCATTGCATGCCCGCGGCGCGACCGCTGGCGATGCCGGCGAACGGCGCCCATGGGAGCGACCGCGCGCTATCATCCGCTCGTCCCACCGCCCCCGTCTCCGGAGTCACGATGAGCCAGACAGCCAGCCTCCCCAAGAAGCGCCTCTTCGATCGATTCCTCGATCTGATCGAGCGCGTCGGCAACAAGCTGCCCGACCCCGCCGTGTTGTTCTTGCTTGCGCTGGCCGCGACGTGGATCGCCTCCGCGCTGCTGTCGGGCCGCGAGGTGCGCGTGCCCAAGGCGGGTGGCGAGTTCGATGTCCTGTCCGTGCAGAACCAACTGTCCGGCAAGGCGCTGGTGACCTTCTTGACGCGCATGGTGCCCGAGTTCGTCACCTTCCCGCCCCTCGGCGTGGTGCTGGTCGCCATGCTCGGGCTGGGCGTGGCCGATCGCTCCGGCTTCATCGGAGCGGCATTGAAGAAGCTCCTGGGCTTCACTCCGCGCGCCTTGCTGACGCCGATGACGATCGCGGTCGGCCTCTTGTCGCTGGTGGCGGTCGATGCGGGCTACGTGCTCGTCATCCCGCTCGGCGGGGTCATCTTCTACGCCGCCGGTCGCCACCCGATCGCCGGCATCGCGGCCGCCTTCGCGGCGATCTCCGGCGGGTTCTGCGCCAACTACGTGCCCACGGCGCTCGACACGATCCTCGCGGGGCTGACCGAATCAGGCGCCAAGATCGTCGATCCAGGCTACGCGGTCAACCCGCTGTGCAACTACGCCTTCACCATCTCCTCGAGCGTGCTCGTCGTGCTGCTCGGCTGGTTCCTGACCGACAAGGTCGTCGAACCGCGCTTGGCGCGATTGAAGGTCGATGGTGATCCGGCCGAGATGCCGAAGATGGAGCCGCTGAGCGCGCTCGAGGCAAGGGGACTCGTCGCGGGCGTCGTGGCGATGGGACTGGGCTTGCTGGCCCTGGCGCTCGCCAGCCTGCCGGCGACCTCACCCTTCCGCGGAGCCAGCGGCGGATTGACGGAGCGCGGCGCTCCGTTGATGGCCTCGATCGTGCCCTTGATCCTGATCCTGTTCCTCGTGCCCGGCATCGTCTACGGGCATGTCGCGGGCACCTTCAAGACCCACCGCGACGTCGTGCAAGCCACGGCCAAGTCGATGAACACCATGGGCTACTACATGGTGATGGCGTTCTGCGCGGCCATGTTCATCTACGCCTTCAACGCGTCCAATCTGGGCAAGCTGCTGGCGGTCTCGGGGGCGAGCGGCTTGTCGAGCCTCGGTCTGCCGACCAGCGTGACGATCGTCGGCATGATCCTCGTGTGCGCCCTCGTCAACTTGGTGATGGGCTCGTCCTCGGCCAAATGGACGCTGTTGGCGCCGATCTTCGTGCCGATGCTGATGCAACTCGGCATCTCGCCGGAGCTGACCCAAGCCGCCTACCGCATCGGCGACTCGACGACGAACATCATCACGCCGTTGATGCCCTACTTCCCACTGATCGTGACATTCACGCAGAAGTACCACCGCGCCACCGGGATCGGCACATTGATCTCGGTCATGCTGCCGTACTCGTTGACCTTCCTGTCGGCGTGGACTGTCTTCCTCCTCGTGTACTGGTCGCTCGGCTTGCCGCTGGGCCTCGGAGCCAGCTACACCTACGGGGGCTGAACGATCAAGCGGGCGTCCGCCGCCGTCTTCAAGCGCGCACTTCGGGGACGGCTCGCGCGGCCTCGTCCTCGAGCTTGAAGTAGGCGGCGGGCTGGAAGCCGAACATGGCGGCCACGAGGTTCGTGGGGAACGACTCGCACTTGACGTTGAGCTCGCGCACGTTGCCGTTGTAGAAGCGCAA
>JBEBCR010000368.1:0-4288 GCA_041157565.1 Planctomycetota bacterium
CGCCACGGCGCCCAGCTGCAGTTCGCGCGGGTGCACCGCCTCGAGTCGATCGCTGGCGGCGTGGTGGTGGTCGAAGTAGCGCGCGCCGGCGATGAGCAGCAGCCCGATGGCCGCCCCGCGCTCCTTCAACGGCCCCACGTCCACGCCGCCGCCGCCCTTGACGACCATGCCGGCGGCGATCGGCTCCAACGCGCGCCCGGCGTCGCGCAGCGCGGCGATCAACGCGTCGGGACCGTCGATCGACAGGCCGATGGGCGCGAACCCGCCGCTGTCGGACTCGAGCGCCAAGCGCACCTCGCCCGCCGGCGTCGCGTCGCGCTGGGCCTCGCCGCCGCGCACGCCGTTCTCCTCGTTCGTGTACAGGACGACCCTCAGCCCGCGCCGGTGATTCCACCCGTCGCGCGCCGCCAGTCGCATGGCTTCGATGGCGTGCACGCATCCGGCGCCGTCGTCGTGGGCGCCCTGTCCGACGTCCCAGGCGTCGATGTGGCCCGACAGCAGCACGACCCCGGCCTTGGGATCGGAGCCGGGCAGGTCGGCCACGATGTTGGCCGAGGGCTTGTCCGGGAAGCTCCGGCAGGACAGTTCCAGCTTCAAGCGCACGGGACCGCGCTCCAGCGCCTTGGCTAGCCGCTCGGCGCCCAAGGTCGACACGGCGGCGGCGGGGATGCGCGCCACGCCCTCCTCGTAGCGCATGGCTCCCGTGTGCGGATGGTCGTCGAGGCGCGGCGACACGCTGCGCACGATCACGGCCACGGCGCCGAGCTTGGCGGCCTCGGACGCGCCTCGCGAACGTTGCCACACGGCGCGCCCGTAGGCTTCGCCGGTCGAGACGCGGGACGCGTCGAAGGGTTCGTCGAAGAACACGATGGCGCCCTTGGCGCGCTCGCCCAGCTTGGCGAGATCCTCGCGCACCGCCACGCGCACCACCGGCGCTTCGACGCCACCTTCGGGGGTGCCCACGCTCCCGCCCAGGGCGAGGATCGGCAGCGGGGTCAACCCCTCGGGAGATTCGCCCACGATGCGCAGACGCTCGAGCGGCCCGCGTTCCCAGTGCGGCACGAGGCAGGGGACGCGCCGCACCTGCACGCCGGGGATGGCCTTCAACGTCCTCTCGCCCCAGTCGAGCGCGTCGTCGAGTCCCTTCGAGCCGGACAGGCGGTGCGGCGCGACTCGGCACAGCTCCTCCAGGTAGCTCCACGCCTTGCCGTCGCGCAGCCCCTTGGAGAGGAAGTCGTCGCCGGCCGGCGCCTGGACGATGGAGCCGGGGCCGTCGTGGGCGCGCGCCGGCGCGGCCACCGCCACGCAGCAGGGGGACAACGACAGCACGAGGGCGAGGCTGGAGAGTTGCATGGGGTTCCTGATGATGAAAGGGGCCGCGTGCTGCGCGGCTGGATGGAGGGCGGGCGAAGCGCGCGCCACGAGGTCAGTGGTGGTGCGCGCCGGGGCCGTGGGCGTGGCCGTGCGCCAATTCCTCGGGGCTCGCCGGGCGAGCATCGAGCAGGCGCACGACGACGTGCAGCGTGCGTCCCGCCAGGGGATGGTTTGCGTCGAGCAGCACGTCTTCGGCCTCCACCGCCAGCACGCGCGCGACATGCCGGCGACCTGCTTCGTTGCGCGCTTCGAACTGCATTCCGACCGCCACATCGCCTTCGAAACGAGCGCGCGGAATGCGTTGCACCAGGCGCTCGTCGGGGAATCCGTAGGCCTCGTTCGGCGGCAATTTCGCCACGAGTTCCTCGCCGGGTTCGAGGCCGATCAGCGCTTCCTCCAAGGCCGGAAACAACGTGCGGCGTCCCATCAGGAAGACGAGCGGATGACCGGGAGGAGAGGCTTCCAGCAAGACGCCGGCATCGTCCCTCAGCTCGAATTCGATGGTGGCGACGGAGTCGGATTGCAGGGCCATGGCGGGGGCAAAGTCTAAGCTTGGACCCGCCCATTGCCAAAAGCGCGCGCCAGCCAATGCGCGCCGGTCGGACATGGGCAATCTCCAAGGGCGCACTTGCAAACGCACGCGTGCATTCGCCATGCTGTGCGCGCCTTTCAGTTCGGCTTGCGCCCATTTCGGGAGCGCGCGAACCAAGAAACCAAGGCATCAGGAAGACGAGCAGACCATGGCCAAGAGGAAGACCAGTGGCGAGAAGGCGGGACGCCGCCAACGCCGCAGCATCGACGAACGCGTGGCGGACCTGCAGGCGAAGATCGACCAGTTGAAGCGGCGCGCCGAAGCCGCCTCCGCCAAGAAGGATCCGCACATGAAGAAGGCGCTGACCATCCTGCGCGCGCTGGACCGCGCGCTGGGCGCCGCCAACGACGCCGGCCACGAAGTGCGCCACGGCCTGGCCGCCGCCCGCAAGCCGCTCGGGGACTACCTCGAGAACCAGGGCATCCGCCTGCCCAAGGCCAGCCTGCCGCGCGGTCGCAAGCCCAAGTCCCTGACGGGCTGAGGGAGCCGCTCCCAGCCGCGCGCGGGCTCGCTCGTCCGCGGCGCCTACCTCCGGCGCCGGCCGGGGACCCCGGATCGCCGGGCGTCCTCTGCCGGCGCCGGGCCTTGGAGCTCGCCCTCGCCGCTACCATCCCGGCATGAAGCTCTTCCTCGTCTCCAACTCCACCCTGCATGGGCAGGGCTACCTCGAACATTGCGCCGCCGCCATGCAGGCCTTCCTCGGCCCGAAGGTGCGCCGGGTCTTGTTCGTGCCGTACGCGCTCCTCGACCGCGATGGCTACCACGCTAAGGCCAAGGCCCGCTTCGAGGCCATGGGCCTGCAGCTCGACAGCGTGCACCACGCCGCCGACCCGCGCGCGGCGGCGGCCGAGGCGCAGGCCTTCTTCGTGGGGGGAGGCAACACCTTCCGCCTGCTGGCCGAACTGCGCCGCCAAGGCCTGATTCCGGCCATCCGCGCCGCCGTGGCGGCCGGAACGCCCTACATGGGGTCCTCGGCGGGCTCGAACGTGGCCTGCGCCACCATCATGACGACCAACGACATGCCCATCGTCGACCCGGGCGGCTTCGACGCGCTGGGGCTCGTGCCCTTCCAGATCAACCCGCACTACCTCGACCCGACGCCCGGCTCGACGCACATGGGCGAAACCCGCGAGGAGCGCCTGCGCCAGTACCACGAAGATAACGCCCGCGCCGTCGTCGGGCTGCGCGAAGGAGCTTGGCTGCGCGTCGAGGCGGGGGAGGTGCGACTCGAGGGCGCGACGGGCGCCCGACTGTTTTTCGCGGGGAAAACGCCCCTCGAGATGCTGCCGCCGAGCCGCCTCGAGTTGCCGCTCGGCTGACGGGCCGCCGGAAAGTGGCGGGAATCCCCGCAAAAAATCGCTGTTTTTTTCTTTGGACACGCTCGCGGGGACTGCTATCACCAACTGGTCAGCCGGTTTTTGCCGGTGAAAACCAGTCCCACGACACGAGAACCCCCTTCTTCACCGAAGGAATCCATGGCCAAGAAAACCACCAAGGCCGCCTCCAAGGCGCCCGCCAAGATCACCCCCGCCAAGAAGCCGCGCACCAAGGGCGATTTCTACACGACGATCGCCGAGCACACGCAGCTCTCGCGCAAGCAAGTCGCCTCGGTCTTCGACACCATGGGCCGCATCATCGCCGCCGACCTGTCGAAGGGCGGCTCGGAAGTGCTGAACATCGCCGGCCTGATGAAGGTCACGGTCGTGCGCAAGCCCGCCACCAAGGCGCGCAAGGGCATCAACCCCTTCACCAAGCAGGAAGTGATGTTCAAGGCGAAGCCCGCCCGCAACGTCATCAAGATCCGCCCGCTCAAGACGCTCAAGGGCATGGTCTGATTCGTCGTTCCGCCGTTCGCGGCGGAACGCGCTCGTCATCCGCCTTCCGCGCGGCCGCTCGTCGGCCCGCGCGGGAGGCGGATGCGTTCCCGCCCAAATGATCGCGCTGCCCGCGCGACGTCCGCGCCCGCCGTCCAGCGGATTTGACAGTCAAGCAAACTTGACAGGTGCCGGCCGAGGCGCTGGGGGGGGGGCGGTCAAGGCGCGGCGCCGGCGCGGCGCCACGCGGCGAGGAGCGCCAGCAGGTGGCCGCTGTGGTCGTCCGCGGCGCGCCGCGCGCGCGACGCCCACTCGCGCGAAAGGGCCGCGTGGTCGCGGGCCCCCGCGCCGAGGCGCAGCAAGGCGCCCGCGGAATGGGCGTCGCGTCCGCCGCCTTCGAGCTGCCAGCTCCATCCCAAGGCGTTGCCCATCCACAGCGTCTCGATCCCGCCCGAGAGCGCCTCCGCCGGCAGGTGGCCCGGCCCCCAGCTGCCAGCGTCGCAGTAGG
>JBEBCR010000369.1:0-3523 GCA_041157565.1 Planctomycetota bacterium
ATCTGCCGCCTGCCAGCGTCACGGCATTCAAGCCGTGGAAATGGCACCCGCGCCGGGGCCTGGCCAGCCACGGGTGGCCCTCGCCGGGGTCGCCCCAACGCCGCGGACCCCGGGGCGGGCCTGCGAGGGGCGCGTCGGGGTCCGCGGAGCGCATGGCTTGCCGCCAGCGCGAGCCGGATCAGTGTGAGGCGTAGTGCGCGTAGGCCTTGTTGGCCTCGGCCATCTTGTGGACTTGTTCCTTCCACTGCACCGAGGCGCCCTGGCCCATGTAGGCGTCGGACAGCTCTTCGGCAAGGCGCTTGGCCATCGGCTTGCCCTTCTTCTTGCGCGAATTGTCGACCAGCCAGCGGATGGCGAGCGACTGCTGGCGCGCGCGCTTCACTTCGCGCGGCACCTGGTAGTTGGCGCCACCGACGCGCTTGCTGCGCACTTCGACCATCGGACGGATGTTGTCGATGGCCTTGGTGAACATCTCGACCGGATCCTGGCAGTCGGTCACCCGCTTCATGGCGATCTCGACCGCCTCGTAGAAGATGCCCTGGGCCGTGGACTTCTTGCCGTCGTACATCAGCTTGTTGATGATCTTGGTCGCCAGCATCGAACCGAACTTGGGGTCCGGATCCAGCAGGACGGCGGTCGACTTGTAGTTGCGCGGCATCGTTCGGCTCTAGGTGCTTCGAAGGCTGTAGTTCGGGTTGCGTCGATCGTGTTCGTGGCTCGGCGTCACTTCTTGGGACGCTTGGTGCCGTACTTGGAGCGGCTGATCGTGCGGCCGTCGACGCCCGAGGAGTCGAGGGTGCCGCGGATGATGTGGTAGCGCACGCCGGGCAGGTCGCGCACGCGGCCGCCGCGGATCAGGACCACCGAGTGCTCCTGCAGGTTGTGGCCCTCGCCCGGGATGTAGCCGGTGATCTCCTTGCCGTTCGACAAGCGGATGCGCGCGATCTTGCGCAAGGCCGAGTTCGGCTTCTTCGGGGTCTGCGTCTTGACGATGAGGCAGACGCCGCGCTTCTGCGGGCACTTGTCGAGGACGGGCGACTTCGAGCGGTTGGCGAGCTTCGTGCGACCCTTGCGCACCAGTTGGTTGATCGTCGGCATGGTTGCAGTCGTGATCCCCGTCAAGGGGGGCGGCGCGGCGGGGCGCCGCGAGTTCAGGGCAGAACAGTCTACGGTTGGCGCGGGGGCCGTCAAGGGTGGAGGACGGCGGGCGGCTGGACGCCGGCCTGGATGCCCTCGGGAACGCTCCGTTCGCGCCCGAGCCCGGGCTCCCGCGCCGCGCCTCCCCCACCCGCCCCGCCGTGTCTCGACGGTCCGCGATGCGTCCCCCGCCACTCGAGGGTCCTCCCAAGGGCCGGATGGCCGGCGCGGCGGCCAAACGCGACCGACGAACGCGACCGGCCCGCGGGGATCCGCGGGCCGGCGCTAGCGCCGCGGCGCGCGGCCGCGGCACGTCGATGGACGAAAGGATCAGACCTCGGCGTCCATGTCGGCCGAGCCGCCGTCGAAGTCGCCTTCGACCTCGCCGTCCATGTCGTCGTCGTCGCTCGACTCCGACTCCTCCTGCGCCACGGCGCCGCCGACCTCGCCCATCAGGCCTTCGTCGGCCGCGTCGCGGGCGCTCAGCATGGAGCGTCCGCCGAAGCCGCCTTCGGAACCGGTGGCCGAGAGGGCGCCGGAGAGCAGCGATCCGGAGAGCAGCGACTCCATGTCGGTGTCGGCGCTGGCGCCGAGCCCCGAGAGGCCGAGGCCGGTGCTGATCTCGCCGAAGTCGATGTTCTTCTTCACGCGCGTCCGGTAGTGGTCGCGGAAGCCCGTGCCCGTCGGGACCATGTGGCCGAGGATCACGTTCTCCTTGAGGCCGACGAGCTGGTCGCGCTTGCCGGCGATGGCCGCCTCGGTGAGCACCTTGGTCGTCTCCTGGAAGGAGGCGGCCGAGATGAACGAGTCGGAGGACAAGCTCGCCTTGGTGACGCCGAGCAGCAGCGTCTCGCCGTTGGCGGGCTTCTTCTTGTCCTTGCGCAGCTTCTCGTTCTCGCGACGGAAGCGGAACTTGTCGATCACCGCGCCCGGCAGGAAGTCCGAGTTGCCCGGGTCCTTCACCAGCACCTTGCGCGTCATCTGCGCCAGGATGATCTCGATGTGCTTGTCGTCGATGGTCACCGACTGGCTGCGGTAGACGTTCTGGATCTCGCGCAGCAGGTACTCGAGCACCGACTCCTCGCCGCGGATGCGCAGCAGCTCGTGCGGGTCGAGCGGGCCTTCGACCAGCGACTCGCCGGCGCGCACTTCGTCGCCCTTGTGGACGCGGATGTGCTTGCCCTGCGGCACGCTGTGCTCGATCTCCTGCAGGACCTCGCCCTTGCCGCCGAGGGCCTTGACGATGATCGTGCGCTTGTTGCGCTTCTTGTCGCCCAGCTCGACGATGCCGTCGAGTTCCGACATGACCGCCGGCTCCTTCGGGCGACGGGCCTCGAAGAGCTCCGTCACGCGCGGCAGGCCGCCGGTGATGTCCTGGGTGCCCGCCGCCTCGCGCGCGGTCTTGGCGATCATCGTGCCGGCCGTGATCTTGGCCCCGTCCTCGACCTCGATGTAGGCGCGCTCGGGGATGGCGTACTGCGCCAGCACGTCGCCCGCCTTGTTCTTGAGGATCAGCTCGGGGTGCAGGTCGCCCTTGTGCTCGACCACCTGCTTGCGCACGGTGCCGCGGCGGGCGTCCTTCTCGACCTTCAGGGTCTTGCCCTCGACCAGGCCTTGGTAGTGGATGGTGCCCGAATCGGCCGCGAGGATCGGCACGTTGTGCGGGTCCCAGCGGCACAGCACTTCGGCGCCCTTGACTTGCTGGCCGTCCTTGACGAACAGCTCGGAGCCGACCGGCACGGTGTAGCGGTCGGCCTCGCGGTCGCGAGCGTCGAACAGGATCAGTTCGCCGTTCCTCGACAGGACGACCGTCTTGCCCTCGGAGTTCACGACCGTCTTGATCGTGCCCGTGAAGGCGATGCGGCCCTCCTTCTTGGCCTTGCGCTCGTTCTCCTCGACCGAGCGGCTGGCGGTGCCGCCGATGTGGAACGTGCGCATCGTCAGCTGCGTGCCGGGCTCGCCGATCGACTGCGCGGCGATGATGCCCACGGCCAATCCCCGCTCGGCGAGCGTGCCGCGCGAGAGATCCATGCCATAGCAGCGGGCGCACACGCCCAGCGGAGCCTCGCAGGCCAGCGGGCCGCGCACCTTGACGCGGTCGAAGCCCGCGTCGTTGAGGCGGTCGGCGATGGCCTCGGTGATCAGCTCGTCCGCGCGCACGATGGGCTCGTCGGTCTTGGGGTCGACGAGGGTCTCGCGCGAGACGCGGCCTCGGATGGCGAGCGACAGCTTGACCGCCAACTTCTCGCCCTTGTAGATGGCCTTCTTGTACACGCCGTTCTGCGTGCCGCAGTCCTCCATCGTGATGACCACGTTCTGCGCGACGTCCGTCAGCTTGCGCGTCAGGTAGCCGGCGTCGGCGGTCTTCAGGGCGGTGTCGGCGAGG
>JBEBCR010000370.1:0-7643 GCA_041157565.1 Planctomycetota bacterium
GAAGAAGCCCGGACGCAGGCGCGCCGCGCGCGGTTGAGCGCGGCGACGGTCGGCGCGCGGCGCCACGCGGACTAGGACTCGCGCTTGCCGACCAGCGTCTTGCGCATGGCGCGCAGCAGGATCAGCATCGTCGCCACGAACGCGAGCAGCACGCCGAGTCCGCGCAGGAAGAAGGCCAGGTTCTGGAAGGTCTCCCCCAGCGAGTACTTGACCTCGTCGCGCACGACCCAGATGCCGCTCGAGAGTTCGCGCGACTCGACCAGCCAGCGATCGCTGAACGTGCGCAGCACGTCCGCCACGACCGTCAGGGCGACGCCCATCAGGCCGCCCCACACGAGGCGCGCGTAGCTCAGGCGGTTCAGCCAGATCGGAACCCAGTCCGGGCCGCCCTCGGCCTCGGTGGGCGACGTGGCGCCGCGCGGAACCGGCGCCGAAGGCCGCCGCTCGGCCGCGCGGGACGAAGGCCCTGCCAGCCGCTGGAGCTTCGCTTCGACCGCGGAGTCGAACTCGAGCGGAGCCTCCGGCTCGGCAAGGCGCGAGCCGCACTTGGCGCAGAAGCGGTCCTTGGCCCCCGCGACGTGCCCGCATTGGGCGCAGCCACGCCGCGCCGATGGCAAGCCACGGCCGCAAGCCGGGCAAGGTTGTCCGACGCGCTCGAGGATCGTGCCGCAATCAACGCAGAAGGCCATGGCTGCCTCCGAGTGTGCGGACCGGCGCGAGGGAATCAAGGCAGTCGTGCGCGGCGTCGACGATGCCTCGCGCGGGGAGGCGGCGGCGAGGCGACGCGGCATCCACTGCAGGCGAGGGTCCTCGCCCATCCGTGCGCGTGGCGGTGGCGCGTGCGCGATGCGCCAATCCACCCCGCGCCGAACGGCCGAGCATGCCGAGCGTCGAGGGCGGGCATGGGGCACGAGGGACGCGGGAGGCCACGGGGATGAACGGGCGGAGGATCATGAGCTGGAGACCTCGTGCTGCCGTCCTTGGAGCGCGAGGGAGCCGAACATCCGGACAGGCGACCGGGCGAAACAGCCGGAATCCGTCCCAGGCACGCGCGCCAAGGTCGCGGTGGCGAGCGTCCACCCCCGCCGGGGATCAACCGCAGGTGTCGAGGTCCAGCCGGGCGGACTCGCGCCTGTGCTGGCCGCGCTTCAGCGCCGCGTGGAACTTCGCCAGCAGGTCCATGCGGCCCGCCTCGCGCAGGGCCGCCTCGACGAGGTCCCGCGACTCGGGGGCCTTCCAGCGCACCAGCGCCTTCTGCGTGCGGCGTTCACGCTCGCCGCGCGGGATGTGCAGCTCGGCCATGGTCAGCGGGTCCTTGCCCGTCACGTACTGCACGCAGGCGCGCGTCATCGGCAGCGGGATGAACTCCTGCACCTGCTCCGGCGAGTAGTTGCGCTCGAGCAGCTTCTCGAACAGCTCGATGGCCGCGGCGAGGTCGGTGCCCGGATGGCCGACGATGAAGTAGTTGACCAGGTGCTGGTCGCGGCCGAGGTCCTTGCACTCGTCCTTGTACGCCGCCTCGTACTCCTCGTAGACCTCGAAGCGCGGCTTGTTCATCGCCGCCAGCACGGCGTCGGAGGCGTGCTCGGGCGCGAGCTTCATGCGCCCGGGCACGTGGTGCTCGACGAGGTCGTGGTGCAGGGGCAGCAGCTCGCCCTTCCTGTCGCGCAGCATGTCGTAGCGGATGCCGCTGGAGACGAAGGCGTGCTTGACGCCCTTGGTCGCGCGCACGAGTCCGAGCAGGCGCCGGTAGCCCTCGGTGGTCTTGTCGAGGCGCAGCGCCGGGCAGGGATCCGGCGTGAGGCAGTCGCGCCCGAGGCACGCCTCGCCCTTCTCGAGCAGCTTGCAGCCGAGGCCCCACATGTTCGCCGTCGGGCCGCCCACGTCGGTGATCGTGCCGCGGAAGTCGTGGTGCGCGGACAGCGCCGCCACTTCCTTGAGGACCGACTCCTCGCTGCGCGACTGGATCGAGCGCCCCTGGTGGAAGGTGATCGAGCAGAAGCTGCAATCCGCCATGCAGCCGCGGTGCGTGTTGACGGACCAGCGCACGGGTTCCAGCGCGGCGATGCCACCGGCCTTGTCGTGGTCGGGGTGCCAACGGCGCGCGAAGGGCAGGTCGTAGAACGAGTCGACCTCGGCCTGCGAGGCGGGCGGGAGCGGCGGATGCTGGACCACGAAGCGGTCGCCGTGGCCCTGCGCCAAGGGCCGCGAACTGGGGCTGTTCTCCTCGCGCACGGCGTGGAACAGCTCGATCAGGCGCGAGCGGTCGGCCTTGATCTCCTCCCACGACGGCACGACGCGCGCGCCCTCGGGCAGCGCGTCCTTCTTCGCCAGCTCGCAGGTGTTGGCAAGGCCAGCGAGCGGCAGTCCCGCCTCGACGCGGCGCGCGATCTCGACCACCGTGCGCTCGGCCATGCCCCATACGAGCAGGTCGGCCTTGCTGTCGACGAGGATCGAGCGGCGGATCGTCTCGTCCCAGTAGTCGAAGTACGCCAGGCGCCGCGGACCAGCCTCCAGCCCGCCCACGATCACGGGCAGGCCGGGGAAGTGGTGGCGCGCCGAGGCGGTGTAGCTGATCGTGGCGCGGTTCGGACGCCCGGCCTTGCCGCCCGGACGGTAGACGTCGATGCGGCGCACCTTCTTCGACGCGGTGTAGTTCGTGACCATCGAATCGATGGTCCCGGCGGAGACGCCGACGAACAGGCGCGGCGCGGGCAGGCGCTTCCAACCGGAGCCGTCCGGCTCCCACTCGGGCACGTCGAGGATGCCCACGCGCCAGCCATGGGCCTCGAGCACGCGGCCGATGACGGCGATGCCGAAGCTCGGGTGGTCGACGTAGCCGTCGCCGGTGACGAGCAGCACGTCCAGCTCGTCCCAACCCAGCCGCGCCATCTCCGCGCGCGTGCGCGGCAGGAACGGCGCCGGCTTGCGTGCTCGGCTCGTCGTGCTGTCCTTCGTCATGGCGCGCTCCTCTTGCTTTCGGCTGCTGCGTGGCGGGCTGTCCACCGCGAGGGCGGGAGCCAGGATTGAAGGTGACGCGAGCTGCCGATCCGTGGTCGCGGGAGGACCAACTCGGGCGGACCGGATGCGGTCGAGGCCGCGCCACTTGTCGTGCACGCCTGGAGGCGCGCGACACAGAGGCATGGATCGGGCGTTGGGCGCGCACGCCGCGGCCTTGGGCCCGGGGCGTCTGCGATGCCGCGACGACGAACGATCAGAACGAGCCGTGGCGACGACGCTGGCGCCGGTTGGTCTTGCGACCACCCTTGGTGCGCTGGCGCGTGCGGTAGCCGGTCTTCTTCTTGTGCTTCGTCGACGAACTGCGGATCTTGATGTGCATGGCTGTCTCCGTGTGCGTGCCTCGTGGGACGCGCCCACGGCGCCAGGCGGCCACGCGGGCCGCCGGACGCGCTTGGAAGGGCGAAAAGTGTACCCGCCGCCCCCCTCGCAGGGAAGAAGCGAGCCCCGACCAGTCGCCAATGAGCCTCGAAAGGCCCTGGCGCGGACGGTCCGGGCGCGGCGCCTCAGCCCCCGCCGCCCCCCACCTGGCCCTTGACCGGGGCGACCATCGTCTCGGGGCGCACCCAGGCGTCGAACTGCTTCTCGTCGACGAGCCCGAGCGCGAGCGCCGCCTGCTTGAGCGTGGTGCCCTCCTTGTGGGCGTGCTTGGCGATCTTGGCGGCGTTGTCGTAGCCGATGTGGCGGTTGAGGCTGGTGACGAGCATCAGGGACTCGCGCATCAGCTTGTCGACGCGCTTCTCGTCGAGCTCGAGGCCGGCGATGCAGTTGACGCGGAAGCTGTCGCAGGCGTCGGCGAGCAGCGCGATCGACTCGAGCAGGTTGTGCACGATGACCGGCTTGTAGACGTTCAGCTCGAAGTTGCCCTGCGAGCCGGCGAAGGCTACCGCCGCGTCGTTGCCGTAGGCCTGCACGCAGACCATGGTCAGGGCCTCGCACTGGGTCGGGTTGACCTTGCCCGGCATGATCGAGCTGCCCGGCTCGTTCTCCGGCAGCTTGAGCTCTCCGAGGCCGCAGCGCGGACCGGAGCCGAGCCAGCGCACGTCGTTGGCGATCTTCATCAGAGCCGTGGCGCACACGCGCACCGCGCCCGAGTGGTAGACCAGCGCGTCGTGCGCCGCCAGCGCGGCGAACTTGTTGGGCGCGGCCTTGAACGGCAGGCCCGTCTCCGCGGCGATCTTCTTCGCCACCAGCTTGTCGAAGCCGGGCTGCGTGTTGAGGCCGGTGCCGACGGCGGTGCCGCCCTGGGCCAGCTCGTAGACGTGGGCCAGCGCCGACTTCACGCCGCGCTGCGCGTCGGCGAGCTGCTGCACCCAGCCGGACACTTCCTGCCCGACCGTCAGCGGCGTCGCGTCCTGCAGGTGCGTGCGGCCGATCTTGACCACCTTCTTCCACTTGAGCGCCTTCTTCTCCAGCTCCTTCTGCAGGAGCCTCAGCGCCGGCAGCAGGCGCTCGGCCGTCTCGCACGCCACCGCCACGTGCATCGCCGTGGGGAAGGTGTCGTTCGAGCTCTGCGCGCGATTGACGTGGTCGTTGGGGTGGATCGGCTTCTTCGAGCCGAGCGCGCCGCCGAGCTGCTGGATCGCGCGATTGGCGATCACCTCGTTGGCGTTCATGTTCGTCTGCGTGCCCGAGCCGGTCTGCCACACGACCAGCGGGAAGTGCGCGTCGAGCTTGCCCGCCACGACCTCGTCGCAGGCGGAAAGCAGCGCCTTCTGCTCCTTCTTGCCGAGCATCGCCAGGTCGCCGAGCTCGATGTTCGCCAGCGCGGCGCCCTTCTTCACGATGCCCAAGGCGCGCACCAGCGGACGCGTGAAGCGCTGCCCGCCGATCCTGAAGTTCTGCAGGCTGCGCTGCGTCTGCGCGCCCCACAGGGCGTCGACGGGGACTTGGATCGGGCCGAAGGAGTCGGATTCGGTGCGGTGCATGGTCTGTTGGCCTCGCGAGTGCGGGCGAGGAGGATAGCGAACGCGCGCCCGGCGTTCGAACGCCGACGCCGCGCCCGCAAAGCGTCCGGGGCGGGCGCGGGACGGACGCGGCGTCCGGCGGCGCTGGCGCTCAGAGCAGCTTCTTGTCGCGCAGGATCTGCACGTCGGCGAGGATCGCGCCGGCGGTCTTGTGCATCTGCGCGCGCGAGTCGTTGTCGAGCGGGATCTCGACGATCTTCTCCACGCCGTCCTTGCCGAGGATGCACGGCACCCCCATGTAGACGTCGTGGAATCCGTACTGGCCGTTCAACCAGCACGCCACCGGCAAGAGCCGCTTCTGGTCGAGCAGGATCGAGGCCGCCATCGCCACCGCGCTGGAGGCGGGCGCGAAGAAGGCCGAGCCGGTCTTCAGGAGGCCCACGATCTCCGCGCCGCCGTTCTTCGTGCGCGTCGCCATGGCCTCGATGGAGGCCTTGTCGACGAGCTGCTGGATGCCGACGCCGTTGACCACGCAGTACTGCGGCACGGGCACCATCGAGTCTCCGTGCGCGCCGAGCACCATGGCCTTGACGTCCTGCACGGAGCTCTTCGTCGCCTCGGCGATGAACCAGCTGAAGCGCGCGCTGTCGAGGACGCCCGCCATGCCGGTCACGCGCGCGCCGGGGAAGCCGGTCTTGGCGCGCATCAGGTGCACCATCGAGTCGAGCGGGTTCGTGACCACGATCACGTGCGCGTCCGGAGAGCCGAGGCGCACGTAGTCGGCGACGCTCGTGATGATCTTGGCGTTCGTCTCGAGGAGGTCGGAGCGGCTCATGCCCGGCTTGCGCGGCAGGCCGGCGGTCATGATCACGACGTCGGAACCGTACGTGTCCTTGGGGTCGGCGGTGCCGCGCACGCGCGCGCCGAAGCCCTCCACCGCCGCCGACTGGTTCAGGTCGAGCGCGATGCCCTTGGCGCGGCCGTCGAGCACGTCGATGACGACGATCTCCGAGGCGAGGTTCTTGTAGGCGCACAACTGCGCGCAAGTCATGCCGACGTAGCCGGCGCCGACCACCGTGATCTTCTTCTGCGAGAGGCGACTCATGCTTGGGCGCAGGATAGCGACCGCCCCCCCCGCCCGCGGCACCCCGGCGGGCGGAAAAAAGCCGCTTGCCGCGCGAGCTGCGCTTCAGCGCAGGGCCTTCAGGGCGACGAGCAGGCGCTCCTCGTCGCGCGGGGCGAGCCGCGCGAAGGACGCCGCCCACGCCCGCTCCGCCACGCGCTCCTCGAAGGCCCTCGAGCGCGCGTCCCACGCCGCCAGGAACTCCTGCTCGTCCCAAGGCTCGAGCACCATGCTCGCGCGCGGTTCGAGTCGCAGGAGGCGCGCGTCGTCCGCGGCCAACTCCAACGCCGCCGCGCGCGCCGCGCGCAGGTACTCGACCAGCAAGGCGCGGTGCTCGTCGGCGCGCGCGCCGCGCCCCCAAGCGAGCAGCGCGACGAAGCGCGTGGCCTGCGCGCGCGCCGGCTGCTCGCCGCCGAGCTCCTCGGCGTGCCGCAGTCCGCGCGACAGCGCGATGTCCGCGAGCGCCAGCAGCTCCCCGTCGCGCGCCATCGAGCGCCACGCCAGATCGAGCTCCTCGCCGCAGCCCGGGTCGAAGCCGGCGCTCTTGGCGCGCGCGTCCGCCAGCCAATCGAAGAGCGCGGTCCTGAGCCAGGCCGGCATGGCGTTCCAGGTCTCGCGGTCCTTCTCCTGGAACCACAAGGACAGCAGGTCTTCGCGCGCCGCCGCGCGGTGCTCGCGCTCCTTGGCGCAGGCGAGGCGCGCCGTGGCGACGCCGGCCTTGGGATCGAAGTCCCCGCGGAACGAGGCCGGCAGGGCGTCGCCTGCCTCGTGGACGAGGAGGATCGGCGGACGCGCATGCTCGGCGGGAGCCATCCAGCCGAAGGTGCGCTCCATCCAGGCTCACTGCTGCTGCAGTTCCTCGACCAGTCCGCGCACGCTCGACGAGTCCTCGCGCGCCAGCACGCACCAGCCCTTCGACGGCACGGCGCGCCAACCATCCGGCGGATCGAGCCTCCACTCGTCCTGCTCCTGCGCCTCGATCAGGCGCTTGCGCGCGCTGCGCTCGGGCGGCGTGAGGCTCCGGAACTCGTTCCAGCTCAGCGCCCGCGCCGGCGCGGCCGCAGGCAGCGCCTTCGCGCCCGTCCGCGCTTCGCGCGCGGCGACATGGTCCACGCCGCAGACGAATGCCGCGACGCACAGGAGGCCGGCGCGCAGCCGACGCGAGGATGCCAGTATTTGCATGCAGGGGGGATGGCGAGACGATCCCGCCGGAAGCCCCGGCGGCCGCGCCGCGCTGCCCTGCGACGCGACCTATGCATCGAGCGGAGGCAGGGCGGGGCCACAGCCAAATTGCGATTTCCATGCGCTGGACGGGGCGCCGCCGGCCGCCCCGCCCATGCGCCGCGCCACCGCCGTGGCAGCCGTGCCCAGCAGTTCTCCTCGCCGTCGGCTCCTGCGCTTTTTCGGCTCTGCACGGCAGGGCGGCGCGCCCACGACGAGGCCCCCTTGGCAGGCACGCCGCCGGAATTCGCGCAATCCTCGTGGGCTTGGCGCATCCGCGCCGCCCTTCACCGATGCACATGTTCGAGGCCAAGCACATCACCGCTTTCCACGAAGGCCGCGCGCGACGCGTCGGACCGTCGGGGGGCGCATGG
>JBEBCR010000371.1:0-4081 GCA_041157565.1 Planctomycetota bacterium
CGCCGGCGCGAGATGACGCGCGCCGCGGTGCAGTCGGCGCACGACAAGGAGTCGGGCGCCGCCTTCCGCGGCATGGCGGCCGAGATGGCCGCGGCCCACGATCCCGTGGAGCTCTTGGCGAGCGCGCTCGAGCTGCTGCACCGCGCCGAGCACGGCGAGCTCGCGGCCAGCGACAACGACTACGACTTCGCCGTCGAGGCGCCGCACGAACCGCGCCAGCGGCGCGACGCTCCCGGCCGGCGCGAGGAACGCCAGCGCCCGCGCGAGCACGCCGAAGGCGCGCCCGACCACGATGGCGGCGTGGCGCGGCTGTTCGTGGGCGCCGGGCGGATGCACGGCCTGCGCCCGGGCGACCTCGTCGGCGCCATCACCGGCGAGACCGGCCTGCCGAGCAGCGTCATCGGCCCGATCCGCATCGCCGAACGCTTCTCGCTGGTCGAGGTGCTCGGCGAGCACGCCTCGACGATCATCGCCGCCCTGCGCCAGGCCAAGGTGCGCGGACTGCGCCTGAACGTGCGCCACGACCGCGAAGGCTGAAGCCGCGCCGAAGCGGGACGCCACCGCCCGGCGCGGCGTGGTGGATCGGGCTGGATCTGGTGAATCGGGCTAGACTGGGCGCCGCCCCCCCACCTCGCTCCCCGGGGCGGGTCGGATTCGACTTGCCATGCCCGCACTCCCCCTGCATGCATTGCTCGCGCGCGCGGCGCGCTGGGCCCTTCGCTCGGCGCCCGCCTTGCCGGTCGCCTGCGCGGCGGCCGCTCCCTGCCTCGCCCAGTCGTCGACGCACGCGCTGCGCTCGGCCATGCTCGCCGACGGAACCTCCGGCCGCGTGGTCGTGCCGCTCGACGACGACGCGTCCGGCGACGCCAGCACGCCCGCCGACGTGGGCCAGGCGGGCTTCACCATCGAGTTCTGGATCAAGGGCGAGCTGGCCGGCAACGGAGGCGTCGCCAGCGACGGACCGGGCACGTGGGCCGACGAGCGCTGGAAGCTCGGACGCATCGTGCTCGACCGCGGCTTGTCGGCGGGCTCGGAGCGCGAGTGGGGCGCTTCGCTGGCGCAGGGACGCGTGCGCTTCGGCGTCGGACGCGGCGACGGCGCGGGCGCGGACGCGGCGCCGACCACCATCGAAGGCGCGACCAACGTGCTCGACGGCGCCTGGCACCACGTCGCCCTGGTCCGCAACGGTCCCGCGCCGCGCGGCTGCTGCGTGGCGGGAGCGCTGCTCGTGTACGTCGATGGCGCGCTCGACGCCGCCAGCGCGGGCGGCCTGTCGACGGCCGACATCTCCTACCCCGACGGCGGCGGCCTCGGCGAACGCGCGCGGCACCTCGTGCTGTTCGCCGATCGCGAGACCCCGATGCAGGCCGCGCCCTTCGTCGGATCGCTCGACGAGCTGCGCTTGTGGACCATCGGCCGCACGCAGGCCGAGATCCAGGCGTGGAGGAACCGCGTGCCCAAGGTCGAGACGCCGAGGCTCGCGGCCTCCTGGCGCATGGAGGACGGGATCGGCATCACGCTCAACGACGTCTCCGGAGCCGGCGCGCCGCAGGGCTCGTTCGAACCGGCCGCGGGCGGCGGCATCGCGTGGGAGGCGCGTTCGGTCGCGCCGGACCGCACGGCCCCCGTGGCCGGCGACTCGCTGCCGGACGGTTGGCGGCGCGTGCTCGTCTCCGAGGCGCTGGACGAGGCGACCACGGTGGCGTGCCTGCCCGATGGGCGCGTGCTGGTCGGGGAGCGCTCGGGCCGCGTGCGGATCGTCGTCGGCGGCGCGCTGCTCCCCACCGACGTCGTGCAGGTTCCGAGCGACGTGTCCAACGGCGAGCGCGGCCTGATGGCGCTCGCCTGCGCCGCGGACTTCTCCGCCACGCGGCACTTGTACTGCTACGGCACCGCGCCGAACGCCAGGAACCGCATCGTGCGCTACACGCTGAACGGCGACGTCGCCGTCCCCGGCAGCGAGGCGCTGGTGTGGGAGTGTCCCGTCCCCGCGCAACTCGGGCACAACGGCGGCGGCTTCGCCTTCGGCGGCGATGGCCGCATCTACCTGTCGATCGGCGAGCATTACAGCTCGCCCAACTCGCAGGACCCGTCGACGCCGCTGGGCAAGCTGCTGCGCATGGAGCGCGATGGATCCGCGCCAGCCGACAACCCCTTCGTGGGAGTGCCCGGCGCCGAGCCGCGCATCTGGGCGCTGGGCCTGCGCAACCCCTTCAGGCTGGCCCTCGACCCGCTCGACGGCGCGATCTGGATCGGCGACGTGGGCGGCAACAGCCCGCTGGCGCACGAGGAAGTCAACCGCGCGGCGCGCGGAGCCAACTACGGCTGGCCCGCGCAGGAGGGCGACGCCTGCTCGAGCGGCGACTGCTCAGCCTACGCGCGCCCGGCTTGGTCCGTGCGGCACGACGACCGCGTGCGCGTGCCGGTGGTCGGGCGCGCGGGCGTGATCCTCGGCCCGGTCGTGCGCCACCCGAGCTGGCCCGCGGCGATGCAAGGCGAGCTCCTCGTCGCCGACTATCCCAACCGGCTGCTGCGGCGCGTCGCGTTCGACGCGACCGGCGCCGTGGCCTCCGATCCCTTGTTCCTCGCCTCGCCCGAGGCGGGCACGCTGACGGACATGGACTTCGCCCCCGACGGGAGCTTGTGGACGACGACCTTCGGCCCGCTGTGGGCGGGATCGAGCGAGCGCTCCTCGCTGCACAGGATCGAGCGGCTAGGCGCGGGCAACCAGCCGCCGGTCGCCATCGCCACGGCGACCTCGGCCACCACGGGCCCCACGCCGCTCGTCGTGCGCTTCCAGGGTTCGGGCTCCCACGACCCCGACGCGGGGCCGGCGGGCCTCTCCTTCCTGTGGGAGTTCGGCGACGGGGCCACCGCCACGACGGCCGACGCGCAGCACGCGTACTCGACCGATGGCGCCTGGTCGGCGCGCCTGACCGTGGACGACGGGATCGCCAGCGCGACGTCGGCGTCGATCCTGGTGCGCGCGGGCAATCCGCCCGCGCCGGCGATCCTCGCGCCGGCGCAGCCCTCCGAGCTGCGCTACGTGGCCGGGCAGACGATCGCCTACGCGGGCTCGGCCACCGATCCCGAGGATGGTCCGCTGCCCGCCAGCTCGTTGTCGTGGCAAGTCCTCCTGCTGCATGGCGGCCACACGCATCCCTTCCTCGGCCCCGCGCCCGGCGCGAGCGGCTCGTTCACCATCCCCTCCACCGGCCACTCGCCCGAGGCCACGAGCTACCAGGTGGAGCTCGAGGCGCGCGACTCCTCCGGACTCGTCGGCCGCGTGGTCGCGAACCTGGTGCCGACCCCATCGGCGCTGCGGCTGTCGAGCGCCCCCGCCGGCGTGCCGATCTATGTCGACGGCGAATCCACGCCCACGCCTTGGAACGCCACGAGCCTGCAGGGCTTCGTGCACGAGCTGGAGGCGCAACGCTGGCTCTCGACCACGACGCAGATCCTCGGATTCGTGCGTTGGAGCGACGGCGATCGCAACCGCAGGAAGTCGTGGACCGCGCCGGCCGGCGGCGGCTCGCTGCTGGCGCAGTACGGGCGCATCGCGCCGCGCAACGCCTCGGCGCGCGTGACGAGCGCGGCGCGCGACGCGCAGTGGGACGCGGCGCAGGGCGTGCTGGACTCCGACCCGGGGCTCGCGGGCAGCATCCTCTTCGGCCGCGACGCCAACGGCGCGCGGGAGATGGGAGTGTCCATGCCGCTGCAGGTGCCGCGCGGCGCGACCATCCTCTCCGCGCGGCTGCGCCTGCAGGACGCCGGCGCCGAGTCCGGCGCGGTGCTGGCGACCGTTCGCTGCATCGACCTCGACGACGCGCCGCCCTTCGCGCTGGGCCCGGGGGCCGCGCGGCTGTCGAGCCAGGTGCCGCTGACCGTCGAGGGCGTGCTGTGGGACTTCCAGCAGGGCCTCGGCGCGGGAGGCTCCATCCACTCGCAGGACCTGGCGCCCATCGTGCAGGCGGTCGTGGACAGGCCGACCTGGAACCCCGGCCAGGCGATCGGGATCGTGCTCGACGCCGCGCCGAGCTCGGCCGGCTCGACGTGGCGGGTGCGCGCGCACCCGCACCCC
>JBEBCR010000372.1:0-8504 GCA_041157565.1 Planctomycetota bacterium
GGCGCGACCGCTGGTGGCCCTGGCGGGAGCGGCGTGGCACGTGGTCGCCATCCGCGCGCTAGATCGCGTGGGCAAGGGCATCCGCACCGCGCCGCGCGACGCGCTGCTCGCGGAGGCGGTCCACGCCGACTCGCGCGCGGCCGCGTTCGGGTTCCACCGCGCCATGGACCACGCGGGCGCGGTGCTCGGTCCGCTCCTGGCGCTGCTGCTCCTGACGCAAGCACGACTAGAGCTGCGCACGGTGTTCGCCTTGGCCGTCGTGCCCGGCATCGCGTCGCTCCTCGTCCTCTGGTGGAAGGTGCGCGAAGCGCCGCGCGAACGGGCCCCCGGGCCGCGGCCTGCGCCCTTCGCCAAGCCGGCGCCCGGCGAGTGGCGCCTGCTGCTGCCGGTGGCGCTCTACACGCTGGCGGCGGCGAGCGACCTGTTCGTCGTGCTGCGCGTGCAGGAGCTGCTCGGCGTCGAGGAGTCGCTGGCGGCGCTGCCGCTCTTGTGGGTGGCGCTGCACGTGGTGAAGAGCGCCTCGTCGTGGCTGCTCGGGCGCCTCGGCGACTCGCGCGGGCACGCGCGGACCATGGCGACGGGCTTCGTCGTGCACGCGCTGGCGTGCACGGGATTGGCCTTCGCCTCCACGCCCGAGGTGGCGTTCGTCTTCGCGCTGCTGCATGGCGTGCACACCGGGCTCGTCGAAGGTCCCCAGCGCGCGCTGGTCGCGGGGCACGCCGCGGCCCACCTGCGCGGCGCGGCGTTCGGGCGCTACCACCTCGTGGCGGGCCTCCTGGCGCTGCCGGCGAGCGCGGGCTTCGGACTGCTGTGGCAGCGGGGCGACGCCGCCACAGCGTTCCTGCCCGCGGCGGCGCTGGGGCTCTTGGCGGCGGCCTGCGCCGCGCGGTTGCCGGCTCCTGTCAAGTCAATTTGACAGACGGCCGGCGAGCACGACGTGCGTGGCCGCGCGCCATCTCGGCGCCGATGCGCGCTCAGGGCCCGATGTCGACGCGCAGCGCGCGCGACAGCGCCACCCCGGTCCCGTCCGGGTTGCCGATGTCGCGGTAGAACGCCTGGTAGTGGCGCGACGAGCCGACCATCGCCGGCGTGAAGCTGGGCGCGTGGTACGCCTCGCCGTTGGCGTCGAGCGTCCACAGCGCGTCTCGCGTGAACGGCGAACCGATCAGGCGCACGCCGCCGAACAAGGTCGCGTTGCCCCACGAGGCGGACGAGGCGAGGATCGCCGACTGGTTCGCGCGCGCGCCGGCGATCTGCACCTGGAAGCCCGCGGACGAGCCGGACGCGGAGCCGTAGCCGTACAAGGTCGCCGCGATGCCCAGCGAGTTGAGCTTGCCAGGGCCGTAGGAGATCGGCGGCAGGCCCGCCGGCGGCGGCGGAGAGCCGGGGCCGAGCGCCAGGAACTCGATGTCGTCGACGGCCCAGCCGCCGAGGTGCACGGACCCGTCGGCGCGCAGTTCGAACTCCACCACCACGCCGGCGCGGTTGTCCGCGTGGTCGCTGATGTCGACCTCCTGCAGCACCCAGGCCGAGTCGCTGATGGCCGCGTCCGCCGGATTCGTCCAGCACACCTGGCCGTTGACCCGGATGCGCGCCAGGTCGAAGGACGACAGCTGCACCGACAACCAGCGCTTGCAGCGCAGCACCACGCCGAAGCGTCCGGTGAAGTCGATGGGCGGCGAGCGCAGCCAGGTGTGCGCGTTGGCCTGGTAGGCGCCGTTGCCCGCCGGAAGGATGTCCGTGCCGAAGCAGTAGTCGCCCGAGGCGGCGGCCGAAGGATCGCGCCAGGAGATGGGCGTCGTGCCCTGCACGGCCGTGCCCGACTTGCCGCTGGGCACGCCGCGTTCCCAATCGTGCGCGGTGTTGGCCGTGTCGCCGTAGCTGCCGCCGCTCCAGCCCGCCGCGCCGGCCTCGAAGCCCTCGGGGGCGCCGAGGGACACGAGCCCGCCGACGCGGAACGCGTGGGTGGTGGCGGGCGCGCCCTCGGGCGAGCTCTTGGCGTTGCCCAGCGCGTCGACGACGCGCACGTACCAGTCGACCTGCGTGCCGTCGGCGACCGGCGGGATGTGGTGGCTGTGGCGCTGCAACCCCTGCGGCCGCATGTCCGTCGACTGCCACGCGCCGCCGTTGGTCCGCCAGAAGAGCTTCGTCTCGACCAGCTGCTGGCCGAACTGCGGCACGATGCGCGCGTCGATCGGGTACGGGCCGCGCGGCCACGCCTGGTCGGGCGGCAGCTGCAGGTTCTCGATGGTCAGGGGCTGCAGCTCGACGCCGGGGAAGCCCTGCGCGCGGAACCCGCCGTCGATCTGCGCGTAGTGCGGCGTGCCGTCGTTCAGGTTCGCGTCGTCGTCGTCGAGCACCAGCCACTGGGTCTCCATCACCGAGCGGATGGCGCCCTGGTTGTAGGCGTTCATCCAGCCGAGGAACAGCATGTCGGCCGTCAAGTCGCCTTGACTGTCGCCCAGCGCCTGGTTCAGGCGGTCGCGCACCTTCCACGCCGCGCCCATCCACACCTCGCCATCGGCGTGCACTTGCCCGTGGCACCCGCCGAACAAGTCGCCGCAGAACTGGCGCGTGTTCAAGCCGCTGCGGATGCCGCAGCCCGCGCCGCAGAACTCCTCGCCCACCAGCGGCGTGTCGTAGAGGTACATGGCGAACGTGTCCGCGTTGCCTTCGCCGATGCCGTCGGGACCGTTGCCCGTGCCGTAGCGGTCGTTGAGCCAGTGGCCGCACTCGTGGGCCACGACGCTCGAGTACGCCGTGTTCACGCACGAGCCGCCGGCGTTGAAGTAGTTCGTCGAGCTGCCGTTGTAGTACGCGTTGCAGGTCTGCGGCAGGTTGACGTTGGCCGTCATGACGAAGTCGGCCGTGGCGTCGCCGGGGATGATCGAGCGCACCCAGTCGCGCAGCAGGTTGACGTGGTGGAAGGCGTTGCCCGCCGCCGTCGTCTGCGCGTTGGAGTTGGGGTTCATCGTCAGCACGGCGTTGGTGCCGGGCTGCACGGTCTGCGAAAGCGAGTACTCCGCGCCAGCTTCGTTGAGCACGTTGTTGTAGAGGCCGCGGAATTCGACCTGCACGCTGGTGGCGCTCGACAGGCCCGGGAAGCTGAACGCGCCATTCACGTCGGTGTGGGTCGTCTGCCCGGCCGCCGTCACGCGCAAGTGGCGCATCGGCGTCGCCACCTCGGGGTTCGAGGCCGTGTCGGGCAGGGTGCCGGGCGTGACGAGGGCGCGCACGGTGCCGCGCACCTCGAAGTGGTGGATGCCCGGCGCGTCCCACACGAGTCCCCCGCGCAGCGCGTCGAGCGCGTAGTGCCGGCCAGCGGGCTCGAGCTCGGGCGCCTCGTCGTACAACTCGACGATCCAGGCAAGGCGCGGCGCGCCCGACTCGACGGCGCCGTCGGCCGCGCGCGGAGCCGTCCATGCGAGGCGCGGCGCGACGACGCGCGAGGCTTGCCGCCCCTCCTCGGCGAGGAAGCGCGCCCGCGCGTCGGCGATCACGACCTCGGCCGCGATGGCCGGCTTGGCGGCGAGGCGCTCGAGCCCGCGCAGCGCGCTCGACTGCACGGACAGCAGGCGTCCGTCGAGGTCGAGCAGCACGTTGACGAAGCAGCCCGGCGCGTCGACGCCGTCGTGGCGCTGGCGGAAGCGAACCGTCCATTTGTCGCTCGTGCCGATCGCCGATAGCGGCAGGTGCACGACATGCTTCAACTCGAGGGTCGCCGCGTCGACGCCGAACAAGTGCCGGGTGCGCTCCAAGGCGATCCGCGCCACGCGCTCCGCCGCGGCCTCGTCGAGGATCTCGTCGGCGAGGCGCAGTCCGCCGCCGGCCAACTGCACGAGCGCGCGCCCGTCGTCGGCTTGCTCCGCGCGCCAAGCCGAGCCGTGGGCAGCGCGCCAGGCGCCAATCGCCACGTCCAAGGCGCGCGCCTCGGCGGACTCGACGCGCGCACGCCAGACGCCGCGCGCAGGCGCCTCCGGCCCACCACGCTCCACGTCCTGCGCCCGCGCGCTCCCGAAGGTCGCCAGGGCGACTCCGCACCAAGCCGCGAGTCGAGCACCAGAGGACGAAGCGTGCGGGGCGGAGTGGGTCGGGGGCATGGTTCCGTACTTGGAGGGGGGGAGCGGGAGGCGCGTGCGGGGAGCGGCGAACGAAGCTCGAAAGCCCCATCGCCTGTCGCGCCACGAGCGCCCGCTCGGAGAAAGCGGGCCCGCTGCAGGCGACGATTGAAGGATACAGGCAGTACCCCATCCCCGTGGACGCGCCACCCCCCCACGATTGCTCCCCTCCCCGGAGATTTCGAGCATCCCAACCCCGCCCGCCGCCATCAATTGCAGTTTCCTCGGAATACCCCATTGAAAGGCACGTTTCGCTGCTATCATCACGCCCGCCGGATCGATGGCGCACGGCCTGGCCGTTACCGCCCTCCGAACCGCGCCGTCCCTGCGCACCACGGGCCAGCCGATCTCGCGGCACCCGTATCAGGCGCAGGGGATCGATCGGGACGCCAACCGTGGCGACGGTTGGTCCGAGGCAACTTGGGACTGCGGCGAGCTCCCCGTGGGCTCGCCGCAGCTTTTTTGGATGCTGGTCCCGTTGATTGTGCGCGACTTGGCGCACGCCGCGGGCTGGACGGTCCTCGCGGCGGCGAGACACAAGCCCCACGCAGTCCCGTACCCCGCATCGCGCGCGCGACAGGAGCTGGCGACGGGTGACGGGGACTCTGCCAGGGCCCCGGCTGGGCTCGCGGGCGGCCAGGCGAGGCATCGCGCCTGCATGACGGCCGCGAACGACGATCATTCTCGCGCCCCTCTGGCGCGATGCAGGATCGCCAGCGCCATCGCGAGCGCGAAAGCTGAAGCAGCGTCCGTCGTTGCCTGGTTGCGGCTGTAGGCAGGTCTCTGCGTCGCCTCCTTCGGTCTGGGTTGCTCGGTCTGGGTTGCCCGGTCTGGGTTGCCCGGGGTGGTTCGCGCGCGATGGGTCGCGCGGAATGGGCGCCTCGGGGGCTGGGCCACGCGGCTTGGGGCCTGCTCGAACGGCTCGGCGCGCATGGCCCGGCGTGGGTCCGACCAGCCCTCGGGCTGGGTGCGCACGGCACCCTCTCAATGGTCTAGACGTCGTTCGCCGGCGCAGATGCAGCAGGCCAGCAGCGATCCGGACACGAAAACCCATCCAAGCGCGCGCACAATCACCGGGACCAGCATCGGAATTCGTTTGTCCCCCCTCCCTCCCATGCTGCACAACCACGAACCCCACCCACCCTCCCTCCCACCGTGCCGAACGACCACGACCTCCAGAAGGAACTCGCGCGAGCCAATCGCGCGTTCTACAGGGCCTTCGAGGAGCTCGACTACGAAGCGATGCTCGCCGCCTGGGAGGACGACGACTCGATCCGCTGCGTGCATCCGGGCGCGCAGATGCTGCAGGGGCGCGAGGCGGTGCTCGGGTCGTGGCGGGCGATCTTCGCGGGGCGGCCGCAGGTGAGCTTCGAATTGGCGGATCTCGAGTTCCGCATCCTCGGCGAGTGGGGTTGGGTCTCGTGCGAGGAACGCCTGACGGGGCGCGACGAGGACGAGCCCGATCCGGCGCGGCGCGTGAGCGAGTTCCGCGCCGTGGCAACCAACCTCTATTCGTGGCGCGACGGGCGCTGGCGCATGGTGCTGCACCACGCCTCGCCCCTGGCGCGTCGCATGGGGCCGGCCGAGGACGCATGAAGGTCGCGCTCCTGACCTCCCTGTGGCCGGCGCCGGGGCGGCCGCGCGAGGGGATCTTCGCCGAGGAGCGCTGGCGCCGCATGGTCGAACGCGGCCACGAAGTGCGCGTCGTGCGGCCGGTGCCGTGGTGGCCGGTGCTGCGCGGGCCGCTGCCGCTCGGCCCGCGCGGCTGGCGCGAGCACGCGGACGAGCCGCGGAGCGAGCAGCGCGCCGGGATCGAGGTGCGGCGTCCGCGCTACCTGCATCTGCCGCGCTCGCCGCGCGCCAACGCCCGGCGGTTCGCCGCCCGCGCCATGGCCGAGCTCGCGCGCCTGCCGCGGCCCGACGTGGTGGTGGCCGACTACGCCTGGCCGGCGGCGATGGCGGCCGAGGCCTGCCGCGCGCAGGGCCTGCCATTCGTGGTGCATGGGCGCGGCAGCGACGTGCTGCAGGTCGGCGAGGACCCGCGGTTGCGGCCGCTCCTGGCGCACGCCGTCAAAACGGCTGGACAGTGGTGCGCGGTGTCGCGCGACCTGGTCGCGGCGCTCGACGAGCTGGGTGGCGCCCCCGGCCGCGGCGCGCTGGTGCCAAACGGCGTGGACGGCGAGCTCTACGCGCCGCTGGACCGCGGCGCGGCGCGCGCCCGCCTCGGGCTCGACGCGCGCCGGCCGCTGGCGCTCGTCGTCGGGCACTGGATCGAGCGCAAGGACCCGCTGCTCGCCCTCGAGGCCGTCGCCAGGACGCCGGAGCTCGACCTGGCGCTCGTCGGCCGCGGCCCGCTCGAGGACGCGCTGCGCGCCCGGGCCGCGCGCGCCGACCTCGCCGGGCGCGTGCGCTTCGTCGGCGAGCTGCCGCCCGCGGAGCTCGCGCGCTGGTACGCGGCCTGCGACGTCCTGCTGCTCGCCAGCCGGCGCGAAGGGCGGCCCAACGTGGTGCTCGAGGCGCTGTCGTGCGGCCGGCCGGTCGTGGCCTGCGCGGCGGGCGGCACGGGCGAGCTGCTCGCGCACGCGCCGCGCATGCTGGTCGAGGGGCGCGCGCCGGAACTGCTCGCCGAGCGCCTGCGCGCGACGCTGGTCGCGCCGCCCTCGCCCGAGGAATGCCGCGCCCTCGTGCGCCACCTGCACTGGGACGCCTGCCTCGACGCGCTCGAGGGCGTGCTCGAGCGCGTCCGGGCGGAGGCCGCGCGCGCCTGAGGCCCGCGCCACGCGATGAAGATCCTCTACCACCACCGCACGCAAGCCGAGGACGGGCAGGCCGTCCACATCCGCGCCATGCAGCAGGCCTTCCGCGACGCCGGCTGCGAAGTGCGCGAATTCGCGCTCGTGGCGCGCGGCACCGAATCGGCGCCGCGCGCGACCGGACGCTCGTGGAGCGCGATGGCGCTCGTGCCGCGCTTCGCGCGCGAGCTCATGGAGTACCAGTACGGGCGCTGGGCGCGACCGCGCCTCGCGCGCATCCTCGAGGAGGAGCGCTGCGACCTCCTGTACGAGCGCTACGCCTTCGGCAACGAGGGCGGCGTGCAGGCGGCGCGCCAACGCGGCAAGCCGATCGTGCTCGAGGTCAACTCGCCGATGGTGCTGGAGCTGTCGAAGACGCGCGGGCTCTCGTTCCCGCGCCACGCCCGACGCGTGGAAGAGCGCATCTTCCGCTCGGCCGACCGGGTGTGCGTCGTGACGCGCGTCCTCTTCGACATGCTGGTGGAGATGGGCGTGGAGCGCGAGCGCCTCGTCGTCACGCAGAACGGCGTGCATCTCGCCTCCTACGCCGAACCGGGCGACCCTGCCGCGCGCGCGGCGGCTCGCGCCTCGCTCGGCATCCCGCCGGCGCTCGCCGGGCGCGTGCTGCTGGGCTTCGTCGGCTACTACCGTCCTTGGCACAGGCTCGACCTCGTGCTCGAGGCGCTCGCCACGCGCGAGCTCGCCGACGCCGCGCTCGTGCTCGTGGGCGAGGGCCCGGCGCACGAAGGGCTCGTGGCGCGCGCCAAGGAGCTCGGCGTGCTCGAGCGCGTGCACCACGCCGGGCGCCGCGCGCACGACGACATCCCGCGCCTCCTGCCGGCCTTCGATGTCGCGCTCGTGCCGGCCATCAACCCCTACGCGTCGCCGCTGAAGCTGTTCGAGTACATGGCCGCCGGCCTCGCCTGCGTCGCGCCCGACCAGGCGAACCTGCGCGAGGTGCTGCGCCACGACCACGACGCCTTGCTCGCGCCCCCGGGCGACGGCGCGCGGTTGCAGGCGGCCTTGGCGCGGCTCGTGGCCGACGCCGAGCTGCGGCGGCGCCTGGGCCTGGCGGCGCGGCGCACGATCGTGGAGCGCGACCTGACCTGGGACGGCAACGCGCGCCGGGTGCTGCAGGCGGCCAAGGAGTTGGGCGTCGGCTGAACGGACGCACCCACTCGTGCGTATGTCGATCGCGCCGTCCTGGCGTAGAATGGAGCCATGGTCGCCACGGCCCTCGAACCCCGCCGCCGCGCGAAGGCCAAGGAGCTCGACGAGCCCCGCTTGGCGCCCTTGTGGAAGGTCGTCCTCCACGACGACGACAAGACGACCTTCGAGTTCGTCGTCGAGCTCTTGCAGGGCGTGTTCAGGAAGCCGGCCTCCGAGGCCGAGCGCCTGACTTGGGAGGTGCACAAGAGCGGCGCGGCGGTGGTCGAGGTGACGAGCCTCGAGCGCGGCGAGCTGTACCTCGAGCAGGTCCATTCCCTGGCGCGTCCGCGCGGCTTCCCGCTGTGCGCCACGCTGGAACCGGAGTAGGAGCGCAGGCGGGCGTGGAGCGCATGTCCCCCTCGCGCCAAGGCGCGCCGAAGCGCGC
>JBEBCR010000373.1:0-4810 GCA_041157565.1 Planctomycetota bacterium
CGTTGAAGGTGACGGCGATGGGCCGGTTGATCTGCCACTGCGCGTTCGGCGGGACCGAGATGTCGACGATCGACAGGGACCCCGTGGCGCCGCCGCTCGAGTCGGAGCTGGACGAGCCGCCCGAGCAGGCTCCCAAGGCGGCGGCGAGGGCCACGGCGCCCAACTGAGTGCAGGTCGGCGAAAGGCGGGATTGGGACTTGGTCATGGATGGAACGCTGGCGGTGGAAGGGGCCGGCGCGGGGCCGCGGCGGCCGTGTGGACTGGGACTTGGAGCCGGGACGACTGGTCGGCGGACTTCGGAAGGGCGGCCCCCTCGCGACGCGCGCACGCCGCGAGGGAGGTCTTGGGTGCCCTCGAGGGCCTCACTCCTGCCAGGTGAAGCCCAGCGAGTTGATCTCGGGCGACAGCGACGTCTCCGCGTTCGAGGTGAAGGTCACGCGCACTTGGAAGTAGCGCGCGCCCGGCGTCGACGTGGAGGCGTTGTTCGACAACGACGTCAGGCTGGACTTCCAGGTCCTGTCGTTGTTGAGGAACACGGGCGGCGTGCCCGGAGCGGGCGTGCTGGCGTCGGGACGACGATCGCCGTACTGGTCGAGGTCCTCGGCGTTCGTGCGGTGCGCCAGGGTCGCGACCTGGGTGGCGCCGCGGTAGGCCAAGGCCAGCGAGGTGCCGGTCGGCTGCAGGTTCGGCGCGGGCTCGACGATCGGCTGGTCGTAGCTGACCGTCGTGCCGGTGATCGTCGAGTCGAACCAGTGCGAGTACATGCGGCTGATGCGCGTCACCACGTCCAGCTGGCCGATGTACAGCGAGTTGTCCGAGTTGAGCGTCGGAGCACCCGGCGTCGGCACGGAGTTCGGGTTGAAGCCGCCCAGCGCGACCGGGTCGTTGTCCGGGTCGCGGAACACGGGGTTGCCGCTCTGGTTGTAGCCGCCCGTCGAGAAGGCGCGCCAGTTGGGGCGAGCCGAGGAGGCGGTGGCGAGCGAGATGTCGAAGGCGTTGATGCCCGCGGCCTCGTCGTCGGGGTAGCAACGGAACTCCATCATGATCGGCAGGGCGATGGAGCGCGCGTTGTTGGGCGGGTCGGTGCGCGCCGCGGGCGGAGCCGGGGCGCTGACCGTGTTGACGATGTTCAGCTCGGCGCCGGGAGAGTCGGGCAAGGCGCCCTTCGCCTGCAGCGAGGTGTCGCGCCAGGTGTAGTACGAGTAGCGCGCGACCGGGATGTCCTCGTTGAGCGGCCACGGCATCATGAAGCGGCCGTAGCTCGTCTGGAACACCTTGATCGGCGCGACGCTGTAGCCCGCGATGCCGTTGGCGCCCGGGTGCACTTCGCGCGGCGGGTCGTTGACGTTGTCGAGCACGTTCTGCGCGTAGGTCGCCGTCAAGCCGGAGTTCGGGAACAGCGGCAGCAGCGCCGGGTCCAGCGACTCGTCGGGCAGTCGGTTCGAGTGCGACAGGAAGATGCGGAAGCGCGCGAAGTTGTCGGGCTGCACGGAGCCGCCGACGGGCGCCCAGGCCATGCCCTCGACGTCGAGGTTCATCGTCGACTCGTCGAGCAGCGAGAAGCCCACGTCGCAGTAGCGCCAGATGGTCTGCAGGTGGCTGCCGAGCTTCGACAGCGGCGTCTGCACGCCGGCCGCGAAGGGCTGGTGCAGCGAGGTCACCGGCCAGATGCGGTCCTGGATGACGGGGAAGTGCTGGATCGGGCGCGGCTTGAAGACGCCGCGGTCGGGGTCGATCAGGAACTGGCCGCGCCACTCCTGCAGGTCGCTCGCGCCGTTGTAGGGCTGCGTGGCGCCGACCTGGAACATGTCGTTGCGCACCTCGTCGAGCGACTCGAAGCGCAGGACGAAGCCCTTCGACAGGACCTGCGTCTGCGACTGCGCGATGCGGAAGAGCACCGAGGGCAGGTCGCTCTCGATCGGATTGCCCGAGAGGTCGGTCGGCAGGCGGTCGTCCGTGCCATCCGGCTCGGCGCTCGTGTCGCGGCCGATCTGGGCGTAGTAGCGCTCCGACGTGCTGGTCAGGTGGCGCAGGCGCTTCGACGGCACGAAGGTGAATTCGCGCAGGTCCGTCGAGGACTGCATGCGGCCCACGACGAGCTGGTCGGGACGCGGGAAGGCCGTGGGCGGCGCGCCGTTGGCGCCGGGCTCCTGCGGCGAGGAGGTCGCGCCGCTGAAGGGCCCCATGAGGGTGAACGTGTCGAAGGCCGACAGCGAAGTCGGATCCATCGGCTCGCTGAACGAGATGGTCACGCTCGTGTCCGTGCCGACGTCGGTGGCGGGCAGGGTCGCGACCGACGAGAAGCGCAGGAAGCACGCCTGGCGACCGATGTGGATCGTCGGGCTGTAGCGGACCGACAACTTGCCCTGGCCCGCGAAGAGCTGGCCGCCGATGGCGGGCTCGACGATGCGCAGGTAGACGCCTTCGACCACGCCGCTGATGGGCAGGCCGGTGGCGACGCCGTTGCCGCAGCTGGAGCCCGGCTGGCAGGCGACTTCCGCGAACACCGAGGAGTTGGCGCTCGACTGCTCGAGCACGTCGCCCACGCGCAGCTCGCTGGCGCAGGCCGGCGTGGCGAAGCCGAGGTTGGCGCGGAACAGTCCGGCCGAGACCGGCACGATGTTCGTGATGGAGACGGGCTGCTGGCCGAGGATCGACGGCGGGAACGGGTCGATCAGGTAGCCGTTGTTGACGTCCTGCGTGACCGCCGTCGGGCCGCCGGAGCGCATGGCGCGCACGACATCGCTGTCCGAGGAGCTGGACAGCCCGCCGATCGGCTGGGCGGTGCTGCCGCTGGCGTTGGTCGAGATCGGGCGACCGGACAAGTTCTGCAGGCGGGAGAACTGCAGCAGGCTCTGGTCGACCAGCGACGGGACGCGGAACGACAAGTTGGGCTGCGTGGTCTCGACGCTGGCGGGGAAGCCCAGCGCGTTGATCGTCAGCGGCCCGCCGGAGCCGCTGGCCGATTCGGCCTCGGACACCGTCGAGTCGATGATGACCCGCGTGGTGTGGAAGTTGCCGCCCACGACGTCGCCATGGCCGTAGTCGGGGATGATCCGCGACTCGAACGGCGTCAGCGGCGGGTAGCCGGTGTAGACGCGCACGTTCTGGCCGGTGATCGTCGACGCGTCGATCAGGTCGTCGAACTCCAGCACGATCGCCGCGTTGCGCGGCACGACCGGGTACGGCGGAGTCTCGACCGTCTGGTCCAGGCTCTTGTCCTCGACGAGGATCAGGTTGTCGTCGAGTCCCTTGAAGATGGCGGCGAACTCGGGCGTGCCGGCGAGGCGCAGGATGCGCACCGTCACGCGATCCGTGACGGGATTGCGACGCACGATGTAGTCGGCCGAGGTGGCGATGTCCTCGCCCACGACGAAGTCGCGGCTGACGCGCGCCCCGGTCTGGTCCTCGACATCGACGAGGCGACCCCAGTACACGCGCTGCAGGCGCAGCTCGGGACGTTGTCCGCCGTTGTTGGGCGCGCCGATGAAGTAGGTCGAGCCGTTGGTGTTCACCGACCCCGGCGGCACCACGACGACCGAACCGGGCGTGGTGTTCGCGCCGGGCAGCACATCGCTGGTGCAACCGGCGAAGCCCGCGGCCAAGGCGAGCAGTCCGGCGGTCAGGAGGGAACGGCAGGCGTTCGGACGGCGCGACAGCGCGGCCGCAGCGACTTGCGTCATGGCGATCTGGTCTGGCAATGGTTCTAGGGGCTCGGTCCAGCCGGTTGGTAGGAACGGCTGGCCCGGGTCGGGCTGGACGGCGGACGTTGGCACCCACCCACCCTCCCTTGCGGGGACGGCGCGCGACGGTGCGGAACTGCCCACCCCCCCTCCCGAGGGGGCCGTACATGATGTTCGCAGGACGGGGTCAGGGTCAAGGGTGGACGACCGTACACCCCCGAACTAGCCCTTGGCCGACCGGCCGAGTCGGGGAGGAGCGGGGACCCGCGCCACCTCGTCTCGCCCAGGGCGGTGGCCCTGCGCATCCGCACCTCACGGCTGGAGAGCCGTCGGGACGATCCCTGCCTAGGACCAAGGGCGGGCTCGGCCCACCACAGGTCGTCGGCCTCGGGATCATCCCGGAAGCAGCGGACTGCGTGCGTCGGTGCAACTAGCGTTCCGCGGGTGCGGGGGTTACCGCCACGACTTGGCCCAAATGGCGATTCGCGCCCTTTTCTAGCTCGGAATTGGCCAACGGCCCCGGCCTTGGGCTGGTGCGTGCGGGGCGCTCGCAGGCGCGCGCACTCGGCCGAGCGTGCGGGGCCGCACACTCGTGCGGCGCGCGGGCGCCCTCGGGGACCATCCGCGAGGATGTCCCCGGAGGCTCCGGCCCGCGCAGTCGGCTCCTGCGGACCCGCAAGTCGCCGCGCCTTGGCGGCGCCGCCCCCCCCCCGCTGGCGGACTAGGAGGGTAGTCCGCCCGCCTCGACGCCGGCGGCCGGCGTGGGCGCGCGCTCGACCGGCAGGAACCCCGCCGCCAGCGCGCTGCGCTCGTCGGCGAAGAAGCTCAGGTGGTCCGGCCGGATCTTGCGCGTCTCGCTGGAGTCGCGCGGGTGGAACCGGCGCGAGGTGGTGCATCCCACCAGCGCGAAGCGCAGCTCCTGCGAGCAGTAGCCGCAGTGCGCCCGCAAGGGGGCGCGCGCGGCGATCTTGTAGGCCGGGTGCACGTGGCGCGCCTCGGTGCGCGAGATGCACGTCGGGTTCGGGCAGGGATTGTCGCCGAGCGGCGTGCGGTGCAGGCGCACCTCGGGCACGCGCGTCTGCGTGTCGAGGCGGGTGGCGCCGGTCAGGACGGCGAGGATCGCCATG
>JBEBCR010000374.1:0-5052 GCA_041157565.1 Planctomycetota bacterium
CGACCAGCGGCGTGCTGCGGCGCCTGCGCCCCGACGGGACATGGAGCGAGACGAAGCTCGCGGGCGAAAGCTGGTTCGACCACGAGTGGGGCTCCTCGCAGCTGGGCGAAGGAGTCGTGGGCTGGGACTGGCTCGGCCTGCGCCTCGCCGATGGCCGCGACCTGATGCTCTACCGCCTGCGCACCAAGGACGGAGGCGTGCTGCCGCAATCCTCCGGCACGCTGGTCCATCCGGATGGTCGCGTCGTGCACCTGGCGCGCGGCGACTTCGCCATCGAGGAACTGGCGCATTGGACGAGTCCGCGCACGCAAGGCCGCTGGCCGGTGCGCCTGTCGATCGCGGTGCCCGGCCAGGCGATCTCCATGGAGGCGACCGCGCTGGCGGTCGACTGCGAGCTCGACGGCCGCGCCTCGACGGGCACCGTCTACTGGGAGGGACCGGTGGCCTTGCAGGGCGCGACGCCCGGCGAGGGCTACCTCGAGGTCACCGGCAGGGCCGGCAGCCTGGAAGCCCGCTTCTAGCGGTCCGGCCAGCGCGGCCGCATCGGAATCCGGGACGGCGGCGTACGGATAGGGCATGCAAGCGAGCACCCACCTCGTCCTCGGCGCCAGCGGTGGCGTAGGCTCGGCCCTCTCCCGCGAACTGGCTGCGCAAGGCGCGCGGCTGGTGCTCGGCGCGCGCCGCCTCGGCCCCCTGCAGGAGCTCGGCGATTCCCTGCCGGAGGGCTGCAGCGCGACCTGCGAGGTCGACGCGACCTCCTTCGCCTCGGTCGACGCGGCCTGTCAAGCGGCCTTGACAACCTGGGGGCGCCTCGACGGCATCGCCTGCTGCGTGGGCTCGATCCTGCTCAAGCCCGCCCACCTCACCAGCGAGGCCGAATGGGCCGCCACCTTGGCCCAGAACGCCACCGCCGCCTTCGCCGCCGTGCAGGCCGCCGGCAAGCACATGAAGGAGGGCGGTTCGGTCGTGCTGTTCGGCTCGGGAGCGGCCGACATCGGCCTGCCCAACCACGAGGCCATCGCCGCCGCCAAGGGCGCGGTCGAAGCCTTGGCGCGCTCCGCGGCGGCCACCTACGCCGCGCGCGGGCTGCGCGTCAACGTCGTCTCGCCCGGGCTCGTGCGCACGCCGCTCGCCGCGCGCCTCGTGTCTTCGCCGCAGGCGCTGCAAGCCTCGACCTCCTTGCACGCCGCCGGCCGCATCGGCGAAGCCGAGGACGTGGCGCGCATGGCCGCCTTCCTGCTCGATCCGCGCAACAGCTGGATCACCGGCTCGGTGCTGCGCGTGGACGGCGGACTCTCGCGCGTGCGCGCCAAGGGTTGAGGGCCGCGTTGGGAGCTCCCCCGCCGGTCCCTGGCGCGCCTGGCGCGCGAGCACGCACCGTGTTCCGCGTCGAGCTGCCGGCCTCCTGCGTGGAGGCGTGGGACTGGCACGCGCGCCAGGGCGCGTTCGAGCGCCTAGTCCCCCCCTTCGATCCGGTGCGGTTGCTGTCGAGCTCCGGCACCATCCTGGAGGGCGACTCGAAGGTGCTGGCCCTTCCGCCCTTCGGACTGCGCTGGGTCGCGCGGCACGGCAGAGCCGAGCGCGGCGCGCTCTTCGTCGACAGCCAGGAGCGCGGCCCCTTCGCGAGCTTCGTGCACCACCACCGCTTCGCGCCTTCGTCCGAAGGAGGGTGTTGGCTGTCGGACGAGCTCGACTGGCGCCTGCCGCTCGAGCCCGCCAGCCTCTGGATCGCGGGCCGCATCGTGCGCGACAAGCTGGCGCGCATGTTCGCCTGGCGGCACCACGTCGTCGTCCACGACCTCGCCATGGCGCGCGCACTCGCGCTCGCGCCGCTGCGCTTGGAGCTCGCGGGCGAGGGACGGGCCCGCGGCCACTTGGCGGCGCTCTTCGACACGCAGGGACACCAGATCGCGCCGCCCGCAGGCCTCGGCTCGGGGGCCGACGACGTCGACGCGCGAATGAGCCTGGAAGGCGACGCCTTGCTCGTCGAGCCGCGGCGCGGACAGGCGGTGCGGCTGGCCTCCGGCCGCATCCTGCTCGAGCCGCGCGACCTCGATCGCCCGGGCCCGTGGACGCTGCTCGAGGAGCTGGCGGCGGCCGCGCTGCTGGCGGCCGCGGGACGCCTCGCGGGCGGCGCGCGCTCCGTCGTGCGCCTCGATCGACCGCAGCAGGCCTCGGAGGCGCCCTTGCCCGCCTTGGAACTCGACGGCCTGCCGCCCCCGCGTTGGACGTCGCGGGCCGACCTGGCGCAGCGACTGCGTGGTCGCATTCGAGCCGTGGAGGCGCCGCAGCACGGGACCGCCTGAGGCCCCGCCCTCGCGCTTTGCCGCGTGCTCCCACGAGCGGTTGGGCCCGCACCCGTCCAAGCCCTATCCTGTGCGCGCCATGAGGATCCCCCTTCGTCGCGCCGCGCGCGCCGCGTCGACCATCCGCGCCGCGATCGGACGCGCGCAGTCGACCTGCCTGTCGGCGCTCCTCGTGGCGACGGTCTTTGCCACCACGGCGGAGGCGCAGGAGACCAACGCCAAGAGTGCGGAACGCAAGCCAGCGCTCGCCGACTTGGCGCGTTCCTACCTCGCCTTGGAACAGGCCGTCCAGGCCCACGGCTACGGCCGCGTGGGACGCGAACGGGCCAACGCCGAGTTCGACCAGCTGACCATGGGCTTCTTCCTCGGGTCGTACGGCTCCGCGGTGCAACGGCTCGACGCGCTCGTCGCGGCGATCGATCCCGCGCGCGCCGACGCGCGCGAACGCGCCGCCGACGCGCTGGTCCTCGTCTGCGAGCGGCGCTGGCGCGCGAACGGCGCCACGCGGCTCGAGCTGCACTTGACGCGCAACCACGAGGGCCACGACCTGCCCGCCGACTTCGACGAGGTGGTCGTGGTCGAGGCGCGTCCCGTCGACGGCTCGCCGGGCTGGAGCGCGCGGGTGCGCCATGCCGACATCGGCCGCGGCCTCCTGGCGCTGCCGCCGCTCGAGCTCGAGGCGCCGGTCGACCTGCGCGTGACCTTGCGCGTCGGCGATGCCGCGCCGCGCGCGGCGTGGACCTGCGAGTGGCTGCCGCGCGCGCCATCGGCCAGCTCGGCCGCGCTGCTCGAGCGCCTCGCCAAGGTCGAGCCCGACGGCCCTCCGCTGGAGCAGGCCAAGTCGAGCCTCGAGGCGCGCGCCAAGCGGCTGCGCGATCGCCTGGATCCCAACCAACCCTCCTCGATCCTGCTCTCGCCGCGGCGCGAACAGGAGGAACTCGAGGCGGACGTCGCCCAGCTCGAGCGCGGCGTCGATCCGCTGCGCCGCCGCGTCGGGGACCACTGGCGCGTGGTGCAAGCCGGCAAGCGCGCCTTCCCGTTGCGCGTGCTGGCTCCGCCCGCCGCCGCCAAGGACGAGCCGCTGCCGCTCGTCGTGGCCTTGCATGGCGCCGGCGGCGACGAGCACCACTGGTTCGAGGCCTACGGAGCGGGTCGACTCGCGCGCCTCGCCGGCGACGATGGGACCTTGCTCGTCGCGCCCGCCACCGGGATGGGCGGCATGAAGCCCGAAGAGTTCGACCAGCTGCTGGTCGCGCTCGTCTATTGCTACGCCATCGATCGCGCGCGCATCCACGTCGTCGGCCATTCGATGGGCGCCGGGCTCGCGGCCAACCTCGCCAAGGAGCGCGGCGCCAAGCTCGCTTCCGTGGCGTGCTTCGCGGGCGGTCCGCGCGGCGCGCCGCCGAGCGCGGGGGTGCCGCCGATCCTCGTCGTCGCGGGCGCGCGCGACACCATCGTGCCCTACGCGGGAGTGCGCCAGGCCGCGCTGGCGTGGCGCGAGGCGGGACTGCCCGTGGAGTTCCTCGGCAGCGAGGACGAGGGACACACCTTGCTGGTGGCGGAGCACCTCGCCGAGGCTTGGGCATGGATGCGCTTCAAGTCGCGCTGACGGAGCTCCGCGCCGGCCTGCCTGCGCTCGGCGGACGCATCAAGTCGGACCCCGACGCCTTCGTCGTCGAGGAGCTGCCGGCCTACGAGCCGTGCGGCGAGGGCGCTCACGTGTACTTGCGGCACAGGCGTCGCGGCCGCAACACGCGGGACATCGTGCTCGAGCTCGCGCGCGAATTCGGCGTGGACGAGCGCGACATCGGCCACGCCGGGCTCAAGGACAAGCAGGCCGTGGCGGAACAGACCTTCTCCTTGCCCTTGGCCGTGGCCTCGGAGGCCGAAGTGCTGGAACGCGCCGCCCGCCGCCTCGGCGGCGAGGCGCTGTGGGCGCGCCGCCATGGCAACAAGCTCAAGCGCGGGCACCTGCGCGGCAACCGCTTCACGCTGCGCGTGGTCGGCGCGCGCGCGGGCGCCGCGCTGGACGCGACGACGATGCTCTCCGAGGTGCGGCGCCGCGGGTTGCCCAACGCATTCGGCCCGCAGCGCTTCGGGCGCGACGGAACCAACGCCGCGCGCGGCGCGGAACTCCTGCGCGGCGGCAAGGCGCGCGGCTGGCTGGCCGAGCTCCAGCTCCACGCGTGGCAGGCGCAGGTGTTCAACCACTGGCTCCTCTTGCGCGCGGGTTCCGGGCTGCTCGGCACCGTGGTCGACGGCGACGTGGCCAAGAAGACCTCCAACGGAGCCCTGTTCGACGTGCTCGACGCCTCGGTCGAGGCCCCCCGCGCGCAGGCGCTCGAGATCGTCGCCACCGGGCCGATGTGGGGCCGCTCGATGCGCCGCGCGTCCGGCATGGCCGCCGAAATCGAGGAGGAGGCGCTGCGCGCGAGCGGGCTCGGGCACGCGGAATTGGCGCGCACGCGCCTCGAAGGCGCTCGTCGGCCCTCGCTCGTGCTGGTCGAGGACCCAACCAGCCTGGACGCGGGCGCAGGCGACCTCGTGCTGCGCTTCGCCCTGCCCAAGGGTTCCTACGCCACCACGCTCGTCTCCGCGCTGTGCGGAGACGAAGCCGTGCTGCCGCACGAGGAGCAGGACGAATGAACGCCCGACCGCGCTCCCGTCTGGCGCGCCGCGCCCTGCTCGTGGTCGCGCTGGCGGCGCTGGCGACCGCGTGGTTCAGGCGCGATCGCTGGCTGGAGGC
>JBEBCR010000375.1:0-25261 GCA_041157565.1 Planctomycetota bacterium
ATCCTCGGGCCCTACCTCCATGACTGACGCAGCCCCGCCGACCGCGATCCTGGTGACGGATTGCCCCATCTTCTCCGGCCCCGTGAAGTCGGATCGGCTGAACACCTCCGTGGGGATCGACCTGGGATCGCTGGACCGCTCCTTGGCGGTCAGCCGCGAAGTCCGCCTGCCGCGCGCCTCCGTGGTGGTGACCACCGTGGCGCGGCACATGATCCGCATCAGCAAGTCGGGCGAAAAGGTCGATTCGATCGTCGTCTACGGCAGCCAGCAGGATCCCGCCGCCCACCCCGACATCCGCGCCATCACCGAGAACCTGCGCGAGCTGCGCAACAAGTGGTTCTCGAAGGCCAAGCTGTGCTTCCTGACCGAAGGCAGCACGATCACGCCGGAACTGCCCCGCCTGCTCGGCATCTACGACCGCGTGTACGTCCGTTTCGAGTACGGAACGGCCAAGTCCTACGCCGCCGCCACCGACAAGAAGCCCGCGGAGTACACCGCCCTGTGCGGCCTCCTGACCGGCCTGCCGAGCCTGATCCTGACCAGCCGCGTGCCCCGCGGCGAGGTGGACACCTCGACCGATGCCGAGGTCAAGGGATGGATCAAGAAGGTCGGCGAGCTCAAGCCGCGCGAAGTCTGGCTGCAATCGGTCGAGACCAAGGGCTCGAAGAAGACCAAGACCACGCCCAAGACGCGCCTCGGCGAGATCGCCACCGAGCTGACCGAGAAGACCGGCATCGCCGCCCACATCGTGCCCGGCGACCAGATCTACACCCCGCCGCCGGCCACCTGAGCCCGACGCGTCGACGACCACGAGCCCTTCCAGCGAGGTACAGCCTCCGGGAGGGCTCGATCGTTGGGTGGCTTGGTGGCGGTCGGACGAGCCTTCGGCCCTGGCCAGCGCTGGCCGCGCTTGGCGATTCTCGTGACTAGGTGGCTGTAGGTCTTGGGGCCAGCCGCCTTGGGTCGGCGAGCCGATGGGTGCGAGGACGGGACCTCGGCGAACTCCGCGGCTGGGCGGAAGAGGCGCCTGGCGGGCGCCCCGCTCGGATCGCCACGCGGACTCGGCGGGCTCGCCACGCGTCCCGCGCTGCTCCGCCCCGCGACGCGTGCGCCAACCGGCGGCAACGGCCGCATCGTCCGGGCGCGCTTCGCAACCGCGGAAAGAGCGCGGTGCTTCGGAGGCCGCGGCGACTGAGCTAGCCTGACGAGCGATGGACTCCGCCTCGGCCGCCTCCGCGACCAACCAGCCGGCGCAACGCGCCGCGCAGGCCGCCCCCGCCTTGGTGCGCTTCGACCAGGTCGGCTGCCGCTATGGCGAACGGGTGGCGCTCGACGGCTTCACCTGGGAGATCCGCGCCGGCGAGGTGGCCGGCCTGCTCGGCCCCAACGGCGCCGGCAAGACCACGGCGCTGCGCCTCTTGTGCGGGCTCCTCGCTCCCACCAGCGGCACCGTGTCGGTCGATGGGCTCGATGTGGCGCGCGACGGCCTGGAGGTGCGCCGGCGCCTGGCCTTCGTTCCGGATGGAGCGCCGTTGTGGCCCAACTTGTCGCCGATGAGCCACCTGCGCCTCGTCGGGCGGTTGCACGGGATGGACGAGGCGCCGCTGGAAGCCGAGGCGCGCCGCCTGCTCGCCGCGCTGGGCCTCGCCGAGCGCGCCGAGGATCCGGTCGGCGCGTTCTCGCACGGCATGCGCCAGAAGACGGCGCTAGCCTGCGCCATCCTGCCGCGGCCCAAGCTCCTCGTGCTGGACGAGCCGTTGAACGGCCTCGACGCCACCACCACGGCGACCATCAAGGAGACGCTGCGCCTGTGGGCCGACCGCGGCGGCGCGGTGCTCTACACCTCGCACCTCCTGGATGTCGCCGAACGCGTGTGCGACCGCGTCGCCATCCTCAAGTCGGGGCGCCTCGCCGCCCACGGCACGCTCGACGAGCTGCGTCGGCGCACCGGCACCGACGGCACGCTCGAAGAAGTCTTCCGCGCCCTGACCGACGCCGAGGATCCGCGCGCCGCCGCCGAGGCGCTGCTCGGGCCGAAGACCTGAGCGACGCGCCGCGGACGCCTGGCACAGGTCGAAGGGCGCGGGCGCCAGCTCGCGGCGCTCGCGGCCAGCCGTTCCAAGGAGCGCGCTCGCCAACGCGCGGCGCTCGCGCAGGCGACGCGGCGGCTCCCTCGGCTCGAGCGCGCGCGTCGCTCGCCTGGTCGCAACGCGCCACCGACGGCCGGACCCGCGCGCCGCGTCGACTCGCGCGTGGCCCACCCGGCCGCGGCCGCACGGCTCGCGCCAGACCGCGCCCTCGGTCGAGCGGCGCGACAGCCAAGGCGCGGGACGCGCCGCCGCTCAACCGGGTGTCGTGGGGCCACCCGGTCGCAGCACCGGCGTCGGCTTGAACTCGTCGTCCACCGCGACCATGGTCACGTCGGCCTCGGTGACGTGCACCGCCTTGCCGCCGCCGAAGCGGCGCTCGGCCCACACGGTCACGTGCACGAGGATCGAGCTGCGGCCGACGCGCTTGGTCTCGGTGAAGAACGAGACGAGGTCGCCCGTGAGCACGGGTTGCTTGAACTCGACCTTGTCCATCGACACGGTCACGACCTTCGACGGGTGCCAGCGATGCGCCTCGATGGCCGCCGCCAAGTCGATCTCGGACAGGATCACGCCGCCGAAGATGGTGCCCAGCGCGTTGGTGTCGCGCGGCATCATCAGGCGACGGATCGCGGGGATCTGGCCCGCGGGGTAGACGCTCTCGGCCTTGGCTTCGGTCATGGCAGCTCCTGCAGGTGGCGCAGCGCGTACTCTCGCACGCACGCCTGCAATTCGAGACCCGTCTCGTCGAAGAAGTGGCCGGAATTGGCGATTTCCACCGCTTCGAAGCCCGGCGGCAAGGTCGGGAACTGGCGCCGCAGCTCGGCCAAGGTGCCGAACTCGTCGCGGTCGGCCATGACGACGATCCCCGGCTGCCGCACCTCGGCGAAGTACGCGACCTGGAACGCCTTGACCGGCAAGGCGACCAGCACGAGGCGCCGGATGCGCTCGTCGACCAAGGCGCGCTGGACCGCGGTGCGCGAGCCGAACGAGAACCCGCCCGCCCACAGCTGCGCCGACGGGTGGCGCGCCTGCATCCAATCGAGGCACGCCCCGAGGTCGTCCGCCTCGCCGCCCTGCCCATGGTGCTCCCCCGCCGAGCGCCGCACGCCGCGGAAGTTGAAGCGCATGGTCGCGATCCCCGCCTCCGCCAACCCCTTGGCCGCGCGGAACACGACCTTGTTGTCCATCGTGCCGCCGTAGAGCGGATGCGGATGGCAGAACACGGCCGCGACCTTGACCGCCGCGCCCTTCGGCGGCTCCCACAACTTGGCTTCCAGGGGGCCGCACGGGCCGGGCACGAACAGATCCATGGACCGGCCGATTGTAGTGCCGACGGCCCCGACGAGCGCGAGCGAACCTCGCGGCGAAAGGCGCCCAGCGCTCGGCATCCGCTCGCCGGCGAGCAGTCGCCCGTGGTCGGGGTCGACGCGGTCCGGCGCCCGAGGGTCGCCGCGCTGGAGTCGCCGCCCGAGGAGGAGGCGTCGACGAGGCTGCGAGGATCCGCGCCCTGCCCTCACGGCGTTGTGGCGGGCTGGTCCGCGCTTCGCGCACAATCTGGCGCGCAAGCATCCCTCCATGGCCGCCACCACCGACTCGACTCCCCTCGGCGCACGACTCGCCGGCATGCTGCAGGCGCCGCGCGAGTTGTGGATCGTGTACCTACTCAAGCTGGTCGCCGTCGCGGGCTACGGGGTGCTCAACTCGACGCTCGTCTTGTGGTTGTCGGCCGACTTCGGCTGGAGCGACGAGCGCGCGGCGGCGGTGGTGCTGGCGTGGTCGTTGTCGATGACCGTGGGGACGGTGCTGGTCGGGTCGTTGACCGACGCGCTGGGGTTGAAGCGCACGTTCTTCATCGGGGTGGTGCTGTGCGTGCTCGCGCGCGCCGTGATGGTCTTCGCCGAGACGCCGCTGGTCGCCATCGGAGCGGGGTTGGTGCCGCTGGCGATCGGCGAGGCGATGGCGACGCCGGTGCTCGTGGCGGCGGTGCGGCGCTACTCGTCGACCAGCCAGCGTTCGTTCGCGTTCTCGCTGTTCTACGCGATGATGAACGTCGGATTCCTGGTCGCGGGGTTCAGCTTCGACTGGGTGCGCGAGGGGCTCGGCGAGGCGGGGCGCCTGTCGCTGCCGCTCGTCGACGCGGACATCGGCACGTACCGCGCGCTGCTCCTCCTGAGCCTCGGCATCGAGCTGCTGCTGCTGCCGCTCGTGTGGTTCCTGCGCGAGGGCGTCGAGGCCACGGACGAGGGCGTGGTCGTCGCCCCGCCCAGGCAAGCCGCGGCGCGAGCGACGAGCCGAGGTCCGCTGGCCTCGGCGTGGGCGGTGGTCCAAGGGAGCGCGCGCGACACCGGGGCGCTCTTCGCGAACCTCGTGCGCCAGGACGGCTTCTGGCGGCTGATCGCGTTCCTGCTGATGATCGCCTTCCTCAAGCTGATCTTCATGCAGATGTACTACGTCTATCCGAAGTTCGGCATCCGCGAGCTCGGTCCGGGCGCGCCGGTCGGGCGCCTGTGGGCGATCAACAGCATCCTGATCATCGCGCTCGTGCCCGTCGTCGGGCTCTTGACGAGCAAGTACTCGGCCTACCGCATGGTCATCGTCGGCGGCATCGTCTCGGCCGCGTCGGTGTTCGTCATGGCGCTGCCCTTGGCGTGGTTCCAAGGCATGGCCGACGGCTGGTTCGGCCGCTTCGTGGCGCATTGGTACCTCGGGCTCGAGGGCCCGGTGCATCCGTACTACCCGATGATCGCGCTGTTCGTGGTGGGCCTGTCGATCGGCGAGGCGCTCTACTCGCCGCGCGTGTACGAGTACGCGGCGGCGATCGCGCCCAAGGGCCAGGAGACGTCCTACGCGGCGCTCTCGTACATCCCCTTCCTGCTCGCCAAGCTCCTGATCGGCGCGTTCTCCGGCATGCTGCTGTCGCGCTACTGCCCCGCCGAGGGGCCGCGCGATTCGGCCACGATGTGGTTGTTCGTGGCGCTCACCGCCAGCATCGCGCCCATCGGGCTGCTGGCGCTCGGCCGGTACATCCGCGTCAAGGAGGCTGGACGCGCCGACTGAGGCGCGTCCGCGCCGCATGGTCCGACGCGTCGTGCTGCTGGCGCGCGCGCTGCTCGCCGCGCGCTTGTCGCAAGGCGAGTGGCCGGTGGCGCCGCTGGTGGCGCAAGGCTCGTTCGCGGCGCTGCTGGCGTGGCTGGCGCGCGACGGCATGGGCGAGTGGCCATGGGCGTGGTGCGCGCTGTCGTTGTCGCTGGCGCTCGTCGCGCTGCCGCTGCTCGGCGAGTTCGCGCCCGTCGTGGCCGACGACCCGGCGCGCGAGTGGCTCGAGGCGCAACCCGTGCGGCCGTTCGAGGTGCGCGCGGCGCGCGCGCTCGCCGTGGTGGCGCTGGTCTGGATCGTGGCGGGCGCGGCGCTCCTGCCCCTTTCGCTCCTGGCGCCGCCCGAGATGGACGCGGCCTCGCGCGTGGCCTTGTTCGGCGCGGGACTGGCGCAGGCGGCCTTCCTCGCCGCCAGCCTGCTCGCCGTGCACGCGTGGCTCGGCGCGCGCGCGCATGGGGCGCTCGTGGCGTTGCAGACCGCGCTCATGGGCCTGGTCGTCGTGGGTGGACTGGCGGGCGTGCGCCAGCTCGGCGCCCTGCGCGACCTCGCCGGTCCGCAAGGCTGGATGATGGCGACGCCCAGCGCGTGGTTCGCGCACGGCTGGGCCGCGGAGGGCTCGCCCTGGCCGGCGCTCGTCGCGCTGGCGGCGGGAGCGGCGCTCCTCCTTCTGGTGCCGCCCGGCAAGCCGGCGCACGGCGGCGGAGGCGGCGTGCTCGACGCGCTGCTCGAGCCGCTGCGTCGACTGGCGCTCTTCGCCTGGGTGCGCCGCGACGAACGCGCGGGCTTCGCCTTCACGTGGGAGGCCCTGCCCAAGGAACGCGACTTCGTGCTGCGCACCTACCCGCTGCTCGGGATCCCGCTGGCCTTCCTGTGGGTGGGCCTGCGCGAAGGCGACGAGGAGCTGCGCGGCGGGACCATCGCGCTGCTCGCCTTCGCGCCCGCGACCTACCTGCCGGTGCTGTTGTCGCAGGTGCCAGCCAGCCGCGGGCACGCCGCGCGCTGGATCTTCGACGGCGCGCCCTGCGACCACGCGCCGATCGAAGCCGGCGCGCACAAGGCGCTGTGCCTGCGCGTGCTGTCGCCGTTGTTCGCCCTGCTCCTGGTCGTCGCGCTGGCTGTGGGCGAAGGCGCCGTGGCCGCGCGGCTCTTGCCCGTGGCCTTCCTCGCGACCTGCATCCTGGCGCGGGCGTTGTGGGGCCGCTGCGTGGCGGGCCTGCCCTCGTGCGTCGCGCCGGAACGAGTGGAGGCCCCGCTCGACATGACGGGCACGATGGTGGCGCTGGCCTTCGGCACCACGATCCTCGCCGTCGCCTCGTGGGTCCTCTTGTCGAACTGGGGCGCGCTCGTCGCCTGCGCGGCGCTCGCGTTCGCGCTGCGCTCGACGCGGCGCCGCGACCCGCCGAGCGCCGAGCGCGCCTGACGCGGAGCGGACTCAGCGCCGCTCGTCGAGGTAGTCCGCCATGTCGCGCGGCAGCGGCGCCAGCACCTCGAGGCGCGAGCCGTCGTGCGGCGTGCGGAAGACGATCCGATGCGCGTGCAGCGCCTGCCGCGGCAAGCCCAGCAGCTCGAGGTCGCGCTCGTCGAGCGTCCCTTCGAGCGACTTCTCGAACAAGGCGTCGTCGGGCCCGTAGAGCTTGTCCCCCACGATGGCGTGGCCGATGGCCGACAAGTGCACGCGGATCTGGTGCTGGCGCCCGGTGATCGGCTTGCACGCCACGAGCGCGCAGTCGCGCCCGCGCTCCACCACGCGCCACTCGGTGCGGCACGGGGCGCCGTCGGCCATCACCGCCATCTTCAAGTCGATGCGGCTGACGCGCGACTGGCCGATCGGGTACTCGATCGCGCCGCCGTCCTTCTGCGGGACGCCCCACACGAGCGCGAGGTACTCCTTCTCCACCTCGCGCTCCTCGAACTGGCGGCGCAGCTCCATGTGCGCCTCGGGATGGCGGCCGACGACGACGATGCCGCTGGTGTCCTTGTCGATCCGATGCGCGAGGCGCGGCGCTCCGCCCTGCTCGAGCTCGTACCCGGCGCCGTAGATCGCGTGCACGCGCTGGATCAACGTGTCCGACAAGTACCGGCCGCTCGGGTGGACCGGCATGCCCGGCGGCTTGTCGACCACCAGCACCGCCGGATCCTCGTGCAGCACGACCACGCCGCCGGGATCGGCGCTCGTCACCGGAGCGCGCAGCGGCTCGGGGATGACGACCACCACCGTCGAGCCGTGGCGCAGCTTGCGGCCGGGCCGGGTGTCCTTCGTCGGCGCGCCGCTGCCGTTGGGCTTGTCGGGGGTGCTGCCGTCGACCAGCACGTAGCCGTCGCGCACCAGTTCCTGGACCGACGAACGCGACCGCCACGACAAGTGGTGGGCGAGGAACGCGTCGAGGCGCATCTCGAACTGGTCGTGGCGCGCGCCGAAGGCGGACGCGTCGACGCGCAGCACGACTTCGGTCTTCGTCTGCGACAGGTCGCGATCCTTGCCGTGCACGCCGCCCATCTCGCGGGCATCCTCGCCCGCCACGCGCCCGCGGGCAACCCCGCGCCGATCCGGACGGGCGACGGGCGGCGTCCGTCCAGATCGACGCGCGGCGTCCCTCCAGAATCGACGCGTGGCGTCCCTCTAGAATCGACGCGCGGCGTCCATGGCGTCCATCCATGCGCGAACCCGGGCACGCAACGACCCGGGTTCGCGAAGTGCCGAGGCGAGGACGCGTCGGCCTGGTGGATGGCAGGCGCGTCGGCGCTCAGCTCGTGCGCGGCTTGCGCGACACGGTGCGCTTGCGGCGCAGGCCGGTCTTCGGCTGGTTCTTGCGCGTGGCCTTCTGGATGTTGCGCAGGCGCTCGCGGCGTTCGCGGCGGCGCTTGTCCGAGCGCTTCTCGTGCCAAGTGTTGGCCTTGGCCAGGCGGAACACGCCGCCGTAGTTGCACTGGCGCTTGAAGCGGCGCAGGGCGGCCTCGAGGGACTCGTTCGGACGGATCTGGACCTTGATCACTCGCTGTACTTCCTTGGCGGTCGTTCGGGGGGTGGTTGCGTGGACTGCGCGGCGACCCCGATCGGTCGCGCAGAGGGGCGAATAGCCTATCGGATGGCCTGCTCCGGGCCAAGGCCCAGCCTGTCGCGGCCCGGGCTGGACGCGCCCCCCCGCGGCACGCCATCCTGCACGGGTGGCGGAACGGGGAGGCACGACGGACAAGGAAGAGCTGCGGGGCACGATCGACCGCATCACCTTCCATTCCGGCGAGACGCTCTATGCTGTCTTAAGAATCAACCCTGAAAAGGGTTATGGAAACCAAGTCGGCCAGGGCCTGTACGCGCCACTCTTGGTGACCGCCGTCGGCAAGATCGACCAGCCAGCGGAAGGACTGCGCGTCCACATGCACGGGCGCTGGACGGTCCACAAGGCCCATGGACCGCAGTTCGAGTTCGACGACGTGGTCGTGCTGCCGCCCGCGGGCGTCGAGGGCGCGGTGCGCTACCTCGCCTCCGAGCGCTTCCCCGGGATCGGCGAGGTGCTGGCGCGGCGGGTGGTCGAGGCGCTGCAAGCCGTCGCGCCCGGGGCGGACCCCTTCCAGGCCATCGCGGACAAGCCCGAGCTGCTCGACGGGGTCAAGGGCCTCAAGCCGCCGCTGAAGGAGCTGCTCGTGGGCGTGGTGCGCGCCGACCTCGGCACCCACCAGGTGCACGCCTTCCTGCGCGGCGGCGGCCTCGGTCCGTCGCAGGCGGCGGCCATCGTCAAGAAGTTCGGACACGACTGCGAAGGGCGCCTGCGCGAGAACCCGTACCTGATCGCGCACGGCGTGCGCGGCATCGGCTTCGGCGTGGCGGACAAGCTGGCGCTCGGGCTGGGGCTCGCCATCGACGACCCGCGGCGCGCGCGCGCGGCGACGCTGCACGCGCTCGACTCCGCGGCGGACGACGGGCACAGCTGCCTCGTCGTCGACGAGCTCGTCGAGCGCGTGCGCGCGCTGGTGCGCGAGGAGATCCCCGAGGCCGTCGTGCGCGAGGCGGTGGAGTCCTTGTCGCGCGACAAGGACGAAGGGCTCGTGGTCGAGCAATGCTCGGATGGCGCGACGCGCGCGTGGCTGCCGTGGCTGGCCGCGTCCGAGTCGGGGCTCGCGCGGCGCGCGAAGGAGCTGCTGCACGCGCCTCCCGTGCCGGCGCTCGCCAGCGCCGCGGAGCTCGCCGCGCACGAGCGCCGCGTCGGGCTCGAGCTGCACCCGCTGCAGCGCGAGGCCGTGCTCGGGCTCTTGTCGCGGCCGCTGGCGCTCCTGACCGGAGGGCCGGGCGTCGGCAAGACGACGATCACGCGCTTCGTCGTGGCGCTCGCCAAGGCGAGCGGCGCGCGCGTGCTGCTGGCCTCGCCCACCGGGCGCGCCGCCAAGCGCATGGCCGAGGCGACGGGGGCCGAGGCGCAGACCATCCACCGCATGCTCGGCTGGAACCCGCAGGACGGCGCGTTCCTGCACGACCGGAAGAACCCGCTGCAGGCCGACCTCGTGGTCGTCGACGAGATCTCGATGCTCGACGTCGCGCTGGCGCACCACCTGTTCAAGGCCGTGCGATCCCCCACGCGGCTCGTGCTGATCGGCGACCCGGACCAGCTGCCCAGCGTCGGTCCGGGCAACGTGCTGGCCGACCTGCTCGCCTCCGGCGTCGTCCCCACGTGGAGGCTGACGCACATCTACCGCCAGGGCGCCGCCAGCCTGATCAAGGTCAACGCGCACCACATCCTGCACGGCGAGGAGCTCGAGCTGCCCGCGCGCGGCGACCTGGCCGGCGACTTCTACCACTTCGTGGTCGAGGATCCGGCCGAGTGCGCGGAACGGCTGGTCGAAGTCGTGACGCGCCGCATCCCCGAGCGCTTCGGCCTCGACTGGGTCGACGACGTGCAGGTCGTGGCGCCGATGTACCGCGGCGACTGCGGCGTGGACGCGCTCAACGAGCGCCTGCGCCAGGCGCTGGGCGAGTGCGGGCGCGAGGTGCGCCTCGGCTCGCGCACCTGGCGCGTCGGCGACCGCGTCATCCACGTGCGCAACGACTACGAGAAGGAGGTCTACAACGGCGACATGGGCCGCATCGTGCGCGTCGAGGACGACGGCTCGCTCGCCGTGAAGTACCCCGAGCGCGTGGTCGAGTACGAACCCACGGAGCTGGGCGACCTGCAGAGCGCCTTCGCCATCACCGTCCACCGCTCGCAAGGCGGCGAGTTCCCCGCCGTCGTGGTGCCCCTGACCACGCAGCACGCGCTGATGCTGCAGCGCAACCTGCTCTACACGGCGGTGACGCGCGCGCGCCGGCTGTGCGTGCTCGTGGGCTCGCGCCGCGCGCTGTCCATGGCGCTCGGCAACGTCGAACGGGCGCGCCGCGAGTCCTTCCTCGCGCGCCGCCTGCGCGACATGCTGGCGCCGCAGGCGGACTGAGCCGCGCCGCGCGATTCAGCCCGCGGCGGAGGCGCGCTTGTTGCGCAGCACGTGCAGCTCGATCGGCAGGAACGTGCAGCGGATCGTCTCCACGTAGTCGAGCCCGGGCTGCTTGGCCACCAGGGCGCGCACCTGGTCGTTCTTGACGAACAAGGTGTTCATGGCGAGGTAGGCCGTCACGGCGCCGTCGCGCTCGGCCACCGCCGCGAGGAACGGCCGCACGGCGCGCATGCCGTCGTCGCCGCCGTCCCACTGGGCCGGGCGCGACTCGATGCCGAGGTCCTTGCCCGCCGAGCTCGGCAGGTAGGGCGGGTTGAAGGTCACCACGTCGAAGGGCGCCTTCACGTTCGAGAACAGGTCGGAGTCGACGACCTGGATGTCGGACTTGTTCAGCGCGATGTTCCGGCGCGACGAGGCGGCGAGCTCGGGGTTGAGGTCGGCGCAGGTGACCTTGCAGCCGGTCTTCCTGGCCAGCGACAACCCGATGACGGCGAACGAGCCGGTGCCCAGGTCGAGCAGGTGGTTCTTCGGCCCGATGCGCTTGGACACCTCGCGCACCACGACGTGCGTCGAGATGTCGAAGTAGTAGTCCTGCGGGCCGAGCGAGGGGAAGTCGATGCCGAACAGCAGCTTGGCGATCGCCTTGGAGCGGTACACCTTCATCGCCGCCATCTGCACCAACGACATTCCAGCCATGGTTGCCTCCTCGCCTTTCCTCAGACCTTGGGCTTGACGAGCATGAACCCGCCGATGACCAGCGCGTCCATGCCGGTGCCCATGTAGCAGCGCAGCGCCTCGATCGGGCGGCACACGATGGGCTCGTTGCGCACGTTGAACGAGGTGTTCATCAGGATCGGCACGCCGGTCTTCTTGTGGAAGGCGTCGACGATGTCGTAGTAGCGCGGGTTGACGTCGCGCGTGATCGACTGCGGGCGGCAGGTGCCGTCGACGTGGACGACCGCCGGGATGGCCGAGGCCTTCTCGGGGCGCACCTGGAAGGCCTTCATCATGTAGCGCGACTCGCGGCCGTCGACGAACCAGTCCGCCTCGTGCCCGGCGAGGATCACCGGCGCGAACGGGCGCCAGCCTTCGCGGAACTTCACGTTGGCGTTCACGATCTTGAGCATGTCCGGATGGCGCGGATCCGCCATGATCGAGCGCGCCCCCAGCGCGCGCGCGCCGAACTCGTTGCGGCCGGTGTACAGGCCGACGACGTGCTTGCTGGCGAGCAGCTCGACGATGCGGCCGATGTCGAGGCGCTCGTAGGGCACCTTGCAGACCTTGAGGTCGGCCTCGATCTGCGCGTCGTCGAACTCGGGGCCGTAGTACGCGTGGCGCAGCTGGAAGCGCGGGTCGTCGCCGCCGATGCGCGCGCGCTCCATGGCGGCGCCCAGCGCGACGCCGGCGTCGTTCGAGGCCGGCAGGACGTACAGGTCGTCCACGACGCCCGAAAGCAGGATGGCGCCGTTCATCTTGCAGTTCATGCCCACGCCGCCGGACAGGCACAGGCGCTTCTTGCCGGTCAGGCGCGTGGCGCGGCGCGCCATCTGGATGGCGCCCTTCTCCAGCAGGTCCTGCGCGTGCCACGCGATGTTCCTGTGGCGGTCGGTGATCTCGCCGTTCTTGGCGCGCGGCTCGCCGAACAACTCGACCAGCGCGTCGCTGAACGAATACCCGAAGCTGTGCGGGCCGTCGATCGTGTAGCGCGAGTTGACCTGGTACGACTCGTCGCCGACGCGGAAGACCTGGTCGAACAGCTTCCTCAGCGCCGGATCGGGCCCGCCGTAGGCCGCCAAGCCCATCAACTTGCCTTCCTGGCTGTAGATGTCGAAGCCGCAGAATTCGGTGAACGCCGCGTAGAACTCGCCCAGCGAGTTCGGGAAGGAGATCTTCTCCAGGCGGCGGATGTCGAGGCCGCGCCCTTCCCAGATGGTCGTCGACTCGGTTTCGCCGCTGCCGTCGACGATCAGGATCGCCGCTTCGTCCCAGCCCGAGCTGTAGTAGGCGCTCGCCGCGTGCGCGCGATGGTGCGGCACGTAGGCGACCTTGGGGATGCGCCCCGGGATGCGCCCGAAGCGGATGTGCTGGCGGATGAGCTTCTCGAGGAACGGCGGCGTGAACTGCAGCGTCGTCAGCACGCGGTCCTGCGTCAGGTCGACGCGGCCGATGCGCGGCTCCTTGGGCCAGCCGAGGCGCGCGAAGCCGCCGACGACCGACTTGAGGCCGTACTTGACGAGGTTGAACGTGTACGGCCACGGCGCGCACGGGTAGGCGATCTCGTCGACGTCCTCCAGGGACAACTTGGCGTGGTCGAGCGCGGCCTTGATGCTCTCGATGGGGAAGCCGTCGCGCTGGGCCTTGACGCGGTTGACCTTCTCCTCCTCGATGAAGAAGTCGAGGCGACCATCGACGACCAGCGCCGCGGCGTGGTTGTAGTAGAAGGCCTGCAGCCCGAGGACGTTCATGAGCGCGGGGTCCCGGGCGAGGAGGGCCGCGGGATGGTCGGGTGGGGAGTGTGGGACATGGCCGGCGGGCTTGGCAGCGGGTTTCGCGGCATCGGCAAGATCCGTCCCGGACTGGAGTTGGATCCGCTCCCGCCTGCACCGCCGCAGGCCCCTCGCGCCAGCGCGAATGGGCCCGCGGCATTAGTATGCCGCCCTAAGTCTCTTCTGGCAAGTATCTTAGGATGTTGACTCGCCCTCGGCGGGCGCACCCCCCCGCGGCGCGTCCTTCTGCCGGGCCCACCACTCCAGTCGCCGCGCGACTTCCTTCTCGAACCCGAAGGGTCCCGGCTCGTAGAAGCGCGCGCCGCGCAGCTCGTCGGGCAGGTACTCCTGCGCGACGTAGCCGGTCGCCGAGTCGTGGGCGTAGCGGTAGCCCTCACCGTGGCCGAGCTCCTTCATCAGCCTGGTCGGCGCGTTGCGGATGTGCGGCGGCACCGGCGCGCCCGCGCTCTCGCGGGCCGCCTGCAGCGCGGCGTCGAGCGCGACCTTGACCCGGTTGCTCTTGGGCGCGGTCGCCAAGTACACGACCAGCTGCGCCAGCGGCAGGTAGCCCTCCGGCGCGCCGAGCAAGCGCCACGCCTCGCGCGCCGCCACCGCCTGCTGCAAGGCCTGCGGATCGGCGAGGCCGATGTCCTCGCTCGCCATCGCGGTCGCGCGGCGGAAGAGCACGATCGGGTCCTCGCCGCCTTCGACGAGGCGCGCGGCCCAGTACAAGGCGCCTTGCGGATCGCTGCCGCGCAGCGACTTGTGGAAGGCGCTGAGCTGGTCGTGGTGCACGTCGCCCGACTTGTCCGACTTCTGCACGCGCAGCTGGAGCGCCTCGCGCGCCGTCTCGAGCGCGATGCGGCCGCCGGGCGCGACGATGTGGCCCGCGGCCTCCAGCGCCACCAAGGAGCGTCGCGCGTCCCCGTCGGCGGATCGCGCCAGGAACGACAGCGCGTCGTCGTCGATCGACAGCTCGCGTTCGCCGAGGCCGCGCTCGCGATCGGCCAGCGCGCGACGCAGCACCTCGGCGACCTCCCGCTCGGAGAGCGGCTTGAGCACCAGCACGCGCGAGCGCGACAGCAAGGCGCCGTTCACCTCGAACGACGGGTTCTCGGTGGTCGCGCCGATCAGGACCACCGTGCCGTCCTCGACCGCGGGCAGCAGCGCGTCCTGCTGCCCCTTGTTGAGGCGGTGGATCTCGTCGACGAACAGGATGGTGCCCTTGCCGCCGAGCTGGCGATGCTCGCGCGCCGCGTCGAAGATCTGGCGCAGGCGCGGAACGCCCTCGCCGGCGGCGCTGAACGGCTCGAAGCGGCTCTGCGAACGCTGCGCGATCAGGCGCGCCAGGGTCGTCTTGCCCGTGCCTGGCGGCCCCCACAGGATCACCGAGCCCGTGCGGCCTTCGTCGATCGCCTTGCGCAGGGGCTTGTCGGGGGACAGCAGATGCGACTGGCCGACGTACTCCTCGAGCGTGCGCGGGCGCATGCGCGCGGCGAGCGGCGCGGCGACGCCGGCCTGGCGCGAGAACAGCGTGTCAGACACGGCGCGGGGCTCCGGCGCCGGTGCGGCGCGCGGCGAACACGAGGATGGCGGCGGCGACCGCGACGTTGAGCGACTCGACGCGACTGTCGAGCGGGATGGTGACCGTCCGCGCCGGCACGCCGAGGTCGGGCAACGCGCCCGTCTCGCCGGTCAGCCACAAGGCCAGCGGACCGCGCCAGTCGTGCTCGCGCGGATCGGCCCCGCCGCGCGTCGCCGCGAGCGTCTGCGACCAGCCGAGGCGCGCGAGCTCCTGCGCCGTCGCGCGCGCGTCGGCGCGATCGACGACGGGCAGTCGCAGCAGCGAACCCATCGAGCCGCGCAGCGCCTTGGCGCGCCACGGCGACGCGCCACCCTTGGCGACGACGAGTCCGCAGGCGCCGAAGGCCTCGGCCGAACGCGCGATGGCGCCTAGGTTGCCCGGATCCGACACGCCCGCCACGCACACGAGCAGGCTCTCGACGCCGCGCGGCAACGCGTCGAGCGCGACCGAGGCGGGCTGGCGCGCCAGCGCGGCCACGCCGGGCGGCGTCTCCAGCTCGGACAACTTCGCCAGCAGCGAGTCCTCGACGAGGCGCACCTGGGCCGGCGCCCAGCTCGCCGCCTCGGCGGCGCGCGAAGCCGCGAGCAGCACGCACTCGATCTCGACGCCGGCGACGAGCGCGTCGCGCACCAGGCGTTCCCCTTCGAGGGCCAGCACGCCGACTTCGCGCCCCGCCACCACCGCGGCGTAGCGCTTCACGAGCGGGTTCTCGCGCGAATGGATCGCCTCCGTCGAGTGCATCGCGCCTTCGTTGTACCATCGGAGGCGATGCAGCCGCTCGATCGCCGCCAGTTCCACCTGCTGGGCGCGGCCTTGGCCTCGTCGGGCGCGCTGCGCGCGGGCTCCGCGCGCGAGGACGCTCGCGCCGACGCAGCCGAGCCCGCGGCGCGCAAGCGCGTCGCCTTCGTGCTCGGCGACCACGAGTACTCGTCCGAACGCACGCTGCCACTGTTCGCCGCCGAGTTCGGCCGCGCCTTCGGGCACGACACGATCGTGCTGCGCTCGTTCCCCGACCACCACGCGGAGGAGGACATCCCCGGGCTCGAGTGGCTGGAGCGGTGCGACGCGGCCGTGTTCTACCTGCGCTGGCGCCGCCTGCCGCCGTCCCAGTTGGCGCGCATCCAGGCCTTCCTCGAGGCCGGCAAGGGCGTCGTCGGCCTGCGCACGACGACGCACGCCTTCAACTATCCGCGCGGCCACGAGAGCGAGCGCTGGAACGCCTTCGGCGAGTTCGCCTTCGGCGCCCCGCCGGGCTGGGGCGCGCGCGGCCACACGCACTACGGCCACTCGAGCCGTACCAAGGTCGAGATCGCCGAGGGCGCCGCCGGGCACGAGCTGCTGCGCGGCGTGTCGCCGTTCGAGGCGCGCTCGTGGCTGTACCACGTCGTGCCGGACCATCCCTCGCCCGGCGCCACGCGCCTGCTCGTGGGCGCGAGCATCGAGCCCGAGCACGGACCCGCCGCGCCCAACCCCGTGGCGTGGACCTGGACCAACCAATGGAAGGGCCGCGCGTTCTTCACCACGCTCGGACACCCCGAGGACTTCCGCCACGCCTCCATGCAGCGACTCCTGTGCAACGGCGTCGCCTGGAGCCTGGGGCTCGAGGCGCCGCGCGCGTGGAACGGCCCCTGGGCCATCGACGTCCCCTACCGCGGCATGGCCCGATGAGCGCCAAGCGCCAGGGCGTCGTCGTGCGCACCGACGCCAAGTTCGTGCACGTGGAGGTCGACGGCGTCGTGGTCCAGGCGGCGCCGCGCGGCGTGCTCTACGGGCAGGACGACGCGCGACGCGAGCAGAAGAACCCGGTCGCCGTGGGCGACGAGGTCGAACTCGACGCGAGCACCACGCCTGCGGGCGTCGAACGCGTGCTGCCGCGGCGCAACACGCTCTCGCGCATCGCCTCGTCGCACGATCCGCGCGAACAGGTGCTGGCCGCCAACGTCGACCAGGTGGTCGTCGTGGGCTCGCTCAAGAAGCCCAAGTTCAGCTCGAACCGCACCGACCGCATCCTCGCGGCGTGCACGTGGCAGCGGCTCGCCGCGGTGGTCGTCCTGAACAAGATCGACCTCGCCGACGAGGAGGAGCTCGACGCGATCCGCGACACCTACGAGCAGATCCCGATGCGCGTCGTGGCGACCTCGGCCGTCGACGGGCGCGGGATCGAGGAGCTGCGCGAGCTGCTGCGTGGCCGGGTCAGCGTGCTCTACGGCGCCTCCGGAGCGGGCAAGTCGAGCCTGCTCAACGCGCTGCAGCCCGGCTTGCAGCTCAAGACGGGCAAGATCAGCAAGTTCTGGGACCAGGGCAAGCACACGACGACGCACTCGCAGCTCCTGCGCCTCGAGTTCGGCGCCACGGTCATCGACACGCCCGGCATCCGCGTGTTCCGCCCCTACGGCGTGCCGCTCGCCAACGTGCGCGACCTCTTCCCCGAGTTCCAGCGCCACAGCCCGCGCTGCAAGTACCCCGACTGCAGCCACGACCACGAACCCGACTGCGCGGTGTTCGACGCCGTCGAGGACGGCGACATCCCCGCCAGCCGCTACGCCAGCTTCGTCGAGCTGCTCGACGAGGCGCGCGGCGCCGGGCCCGAGGTCGAGGAGGTCGAGGGCGAGCCGCTCGAGGAGTGACCGGCGGGCGCGGCGCGCATCACAGCCGGCTCCACTTCCAAATCCAGCCGAACAGCGCCAGCGCGCCCACCGCGAACAGCAGGCCGCGCGTCGAGAGCCGCGACAGCGCGGCCGCGCAGTCCCCGCCGCGCCACGACACGACCAGCGCCCACGCCGCCGCCAGCGGGATGGCCGCGGCCACGAACAGGCCGAACGGCTGCACGAGGAAGCTCTTGGCGAAGTCGAAGCGCGCCGCGTGGGCCACCGAGGTGGTCACGCCGCAGCCAGGACACGGCACGCCGAACCAGTCGATCGCCCGGCACGGCGCGAGCCCGAGTTGCTCGTGCGTGCCGTAGCCGCGCGCGTCGGGAGTGGCGCGCAGCCCGAGCCAGGCCTCGACGAGAAGCGCCGCCAGCGCGAGGAGGAGGACGACCCAGTGATCGGCACCGCGTCGTCCTCGTGCACGGTCCCCTTCCGGGGCCGGTCGCGCCTGGAGCTCGTCCATGCGCGCATTCTAGTCGCGCTCAGTTGAAGTCGTACACGTACGACAGGCGCAGCTTGTTCAGGATGGCGTAGGGCAGCTTGCCGAGCAGCTTCAAGTCGGGGTCGCCGCGGTCGTTGAAGCCGCGCAGCACGGGGTTGCGCATGGTGAAGAAGCGCCGGGTCGTGCGGTCGTCGGCCTCGTACGAGCTCGGCCGCACCTCGCCGCCCAGCTCGACGTTGAGGTTCCCGGTGTAGAACACGCGCACGCGGTGCGTGGCCTGGTTCTTCGCCAGCTCGCGCGCGGCGGCGTCGCCGCCCGAGTCGAGGAACTCGTGCGCCAGCAGGATCTCGTCGACGTTGACGTGCAGCAGCGGCGTGTTGATGCGCTCGCAGGTGTTCAGGTCGACGAGCGTCGCGTCGCGCACCTTGACGAAGTAGCGCCGCGTCTCGTCCAGCACCTGCGACAGGCGCGTGTACTTGTTCTCGATGTTGCCCTTGATCAGGAAGGAATCCGTCAGGAGCACATCGGAGACGATGGTGAGCATGGTGGGTCCTTGGCGTCGAGCGACTTCGTGGCGCGCCGCGCGACGCCCGCCAGATGGAAGGACCCCGCGACGCACGCCCAGCCCCGCGGACCGGCGGACGCGGCGGCTTGGCGCAGCGCCTCCAGCGGGTCGGGGACCGCTCGCGCGTTCCACCCGGCCGCCAGGGCCGCTTCGCACAACTCCTCCGCGCCTCGCAGCGGCCCTGAGGCCACGGAGGTGCAGAGCAGTAGATCGGACGTCGAGCGCAGGGCCTTGAGCACCCCGGGGAGGTCCTTGTCCCGCCCCAGGGCCAGCACCACGGCCGTCGCCCCGCCCCGGGAAGCGACCACCTCCGCGAAGGCCAGCTCGATGGCCGCGGGCACGTGCACGCCGTCGACGAGCAGCGCGGCCCCCTCCAGCTCGCGCCACTCGCCCCGGCCGGGCAGGCGCGCCTCGGCCAGCGCGGAACCGTCGACCAGTTCGGCGCCGAGATCGCGCTCGCGCTCCCCCAAGGCCGCGAGCACGGCGCGCGCGAGGTCCGCGTTGCGCTCGCGCCACGAGCCGCGCGGCGGGACGACGACGCGCCGCGCGCCTTGCTCGGCCGCGATGGCGGCGAGGACCGCGCCCGCCTCGTCGTCCTCGGCGAGGCTCGTCACCAGCGTCGCGCCGGGCTTGACGATGCCGCCCTTCTCGCGCGCGATGTGCGCGCGCGTGGGACCAAGCACGTCGCAGTGCTCGAGCTCGACGTTGACGACGACGGCCACCTCGCCGTGGACGACGTTGGTCGAGTCGAGCCGGCCGCCGAGGCCGACTTCGACGACGGCCCACTCGCAACCCGCCTCCACGCAGGCGAGGAGGCAGGCGGCCGTGACGACGTCGAACCAGGTGGCGTCGTCGGCCGGGGTGCCTTCCCGCACGGCGGCGTCGCGCGCGTCCAGGGCGCGCGAGAGGGCGCGGCCCAGCACGGCCTCGTCGACCTCGGCGCCATCGATCCGCAACCGCTCGACGATGCGTTCGACGTGCGGCGAGGTGTACAGGCCGACCTTGCGGCCGGCCTTGCGCAGCGCGGCCGCCACGATGGCGGCCGTCGTGCCCTTGCCCTTGCTGCCCGTGACGTGGACGCAGGAGAGCCGCCGCTGTGGATCGCCGAGGCGCGCGCACAGGTCGCGCGCGGGCTCGAGGCCCGGCCGCATGCCGCTGCGCGAACGGCGCTCCCAGTCCACCAGCAGGGCCAACCGCCCCAGGGCGCGCGCCAGTTCGTCCTCGACCATGGCGGACATTGTGGAGGGCGCCCGCCCTCCTTCAAAGCCGGCCCTCCCGCGACTAGAAGGCTCGTTCGCGCCGCAGGGCGCTCCGGCTCAAGCTCGCATGCGCCCCCGGCCGAAAGCGACCAGTGCGGACCAGCCCATGGCCGAACTGCTGCATCGCATCAAGGTCTTCGTCTTCCACCGGCGGGGACCCGACACGCGCTACCTGCTGCTGCGCCCGGCGCAGGGGCTCGAGGCGTGCTGGGGGCCGCTGCAAGGCAACCTCGGCTTCGGCGAGAAGCTCGAGAACGCGGTGCGCCGCGAGGTGCTCGACGACATCGGCCTCGTGCAGCCGCTCGACCTGATCGAGCTCGGACCGCCCGCGGTCACCATGATGGGCGTCGAGGACGTGGTCGAATGGACCTTCGGCTTCCACGCGCCGCTGACCGCCGCGCCGCTGCGCCTCGGAGCGCGCTGGTCGGAGTTCCGCTGGGCCCCCTTGGGCAGCGCCTACCCGGCGCTCGAGCTCGACGGCGACCGCGAGGCGCTGCTGCGCCTGCACGCGCGCCTCGACGCGGCCTGAGCGCGCCGCTCGCGGCCGTTCACCCGACGAGCGCCACGCCGGGCCACTCGCCCACGATGGGCTTGGGATCGACGCCGAACCAGTCGCGCGCGATCGAGGCGTACACGGCGCGGAAGTCCGTCGTGCAGGCGAGGTCGCCGCCATCGAGCTCGACGAGCGACGGATGGCGCCCGTGCAACCCGGGTCGGACGCCGGCGCCGAACACGAGGACCGGCGCCGCGGCGCCATGGTCGGTGCCGCGCGAGCCGTTCTCCTGCACGCGCCGGCCGAACTCGCTGTAGACGACCAGCAGCACGTCGCGCTCGATGGAGCGGCCGCGCAGGTCGTCGAAGAAGGCGCCGATGGCGCCGTCGAGGCGCGCCATCAGTCGATCGTGCGAGGCGCGCTGGTTGGAGTGGGTGTCGAAGCCGCCCGTCTCCAGCGACACCACGCGCGTGCCGATGCGCGCGTCGAGCAGCGCGGCCGCGACGCGGAACGACTCGCCCAGCTCGTCGTCGGGATAGGGCCGGCTCGGCTGGTGGCGCGCGGCGGCGAGGCGCACGCGCGCGCTGGAGGCGTTGGCCTCGGCCAGCACGCCGCGCAGGCGCGCCAAGGCGCGTTCGGAGCCGCTCGATCCTTCGAGCCCGGCGAGCCGGTCGGCGTCCATGCGCGCCGCGCGACGGTAGCTCTCCATGTCGGCCGTCTCCGCGCCGGTCCACTTGTACGTGGCGGGCGTGGCGAAGACGACGGGCGGGCGCGCCTGCGAATGCACGCTGAACGGCGCCGTCGAGCCGACGTGCACCACGAGCTCGGTCGCCGTCTCGCCGGCGAAGCCCTGCTCGGCTAGGCGCCCCACCCAGCCGGAGCGCGTGTCGCGTCCGCGCACGTCGGCGTTGTGCCAGATGTCGTAGCTCTTGAAGTGCGAGCGGCTGGGACCGGGATAGCCGCAGCCTTCGACGATCGCCATGGCGCCCGCGTCCCACAGGCCGCGCATGCGCGACAAGGCGGGGTGCAGCCCGCGCTCTTCGTCGAGCTTGTGCAGCTCGGCCGTCGGGATGCGGGTGGTGGTGCGCGCGCGCCCGTAGACGTCGTCGCCATGCGGCACGACCATCGACAACCCGTCGTTGCCGCCCGACAACTGCAGCAGCACCAGGGCGCGGCCCGGCTTGGCTCCCGAGGCGGTCGGCTGCTCGGCGCGGACGCGCGACGGGATGGCCTGCGCCACGGCCAAGGCGCCCGTGGCGGCGAGGAAGGTGCGGCGGTCGAAGCTCTTCATGTGCGGTTCCTCGGTTCGCTCCACTAGGGGGTCAGTGCAGCTGCGCTTCCGGCAGGCTCAGGACGAGGTGGGCCACGCGGCGCAGGATGCGCTCGCTCGCCTGGTCGTCCTCGAGCCACGCGCCCTCGCGCAAGTCGCGATCGGCGCGCTCGCGCGCGAGGTACAGGCGCATGCGCTCGCGCGTGTCGGCCGGCGCGGGGATGGCCAGCAGGTCGTCGAGCAGTGCATCGGCCACCTCGGCGTCGCTGAGCGCGCCGGCGGCGCGCACGCGCGCGGTGAAGTTCGCGCGCGGCAGGTAGCCCGTCGAGTCGAGGCGGCGCAGGAGCGCGATGGCGGCGCCGTTGGCCTTGCCGGGCTTCAAGCCCTTGAGCCGCTCGGCGGTCATGGGTTCGTCGGACATCGACGACTGGCCCATCGTCGCGGAGTCCTCCATGGCGTCGCCGGAGGCGGTCCCCAGCGAGTCGTCGGCGGCCTGCGCCGGCAGTCCCGCGTCGATGCGGAGGACGTTGCCCGCGACGAGGTCCGCCTGCGACACGACCTGGTCGAGCGTGACGACGCCGAGCATCAAGCCGGCCAGGTTGCCGCGCTGCATCAAGGTCGAGGTCGTGATCCACGCCTCGCCCTCGGCCCAGCCCTTGACCGTCGGCGGCGCGCCGAGCTTCTGGCCGAGCAGGATCGCGCCGCCGTTGAGCACGAAGGACGGCACGTCGAGGCGCAGGCGCCGCGCGCTCCCCACGAGGTAGTCGACCGGCGACGAGACGCGCGCGCCGACGATCTCGTCGCGGTAGAACTCGGGGTCATCGAACAACGCTCGCAGGACCGGCTCCATGCGCCAGTCCGAGTCCTCCAGGAGCCGCGCGTAGCGCTCGACGCGCGCCACGGTCGGGGTCGCGCCTTCGAACCACGACAGCAACCGACCGGCGACCCAGCGCGGGCAGGCGTCCTGCGCCAGCAGGATGTCGACGAGCTGTTCGCCGTCGATCCGGCCCGTCGCTCCCAGCACGGCCTTCTCGCCCGCGTCGTGCGCGCCCGCGTCGAAGTAGTACTCGTTGTTGCGCGAGGTGCGGCCGGTCAACGCGCGGGCCGCCTCCTTGACGTCGGCCTCCGAGTAGTTGCCCTGGCCGAGCGCGAACAGCTCCATCAGCTCGCGCGCCAGGTTCTCGTTGGGCCTGCCGCGGCGGTTGCTGGTGTTGTCGAGGTAGGAGAGCATCGCCGCGTCGGCGACGACGCCGCGCAGGAGGGCCGCGTAGCTCCCGAGGGCGTGCTCGCGCAGCAGGCGATGCTGCTGCACGATCGGCCACGAGCGGTTGACCTTGTCGGTCGAGGTCGTGAAGTGGCCGTGCCAGAACAGCACCATGCGCTCGCGCAGCGGATCGACGCCCGAGGCCATGCGCTGCAGCCACCAGTTCCACAACTCGACCAGTTGCCGCCGGTCGGTCTCGCGCGCGGCGCGCTCGAGCGCCTGGAACTCCTCGTCGGACAGCTCGCGCAGCTTCTTCCTGTCGGGCAGGACGACGCGCTCGAACCACGGCGGATCCTGCGGCGGCGGGGGCGCGAAGAGGAGCTCGATCGTCGCCGCGCGGCCGCGCTCGACGGCGGCGCGCACCTCCACCGCCGAGGCGCCGAAGGCGGCGCGGTTCAGCAGGTGCTCGGCCTCCCTGGCGGTCCAGGTCTGGTCGGCGCCGCAGGCGGCTAGCAGGACGAAGCAGTGGACGAGCAAGGCGTGGCCCTCTCGGGGTGGTGCGGAGCGGGACGAGAAGAGGTGCGCGTCCCCAAGTCCGAAGATCCCACACGACTCGCGTTCGCGCCACGGGCGCGCTGGCCGAATCCCGCGTGCCGCGCGGCGCGGATCCTCGTACAGTCTCCGACTACGGAAGAGTCAGATCGCGCCCGGAGGGGCGCCGAGGCCCGCGCTTGCAACCCATCCCCCACGCCACGCCCGCCCCCAAGGACCTGCGCGAGTTCCTCGCGCGGCTCGAGGCCGCAGGCGAAGTGGTCGACGTCGCCTGCGAGGTGGACGCCGACCTCGAGGTGGCCGAGATCCACCGTCGCGTCGTGGCCGCGGATGGGCCGGTGCTGCGCTTCCAACGCGTGAAGGGCTCGCGCTTTCCGCTCGTCACGAACCTCTTCGGCACGCGCCGCCGCGTCGAGATGGCCTTCGGCTCGCGCCCGCAGGCGGTCATCGCCCGCGCCGCCAAGCTGCCCGAGGAGCTGCTGCCGCCCACCTTGGGCAAGCTGTGGGCGCAGCGCGACCTGTTCGGCGCGCTGGCCAAGGTCGGCCTCAAGCACCGCTCGCGGGGTCCGATCGTCGAGGTCGTCGAGCGGCCCGCCCTGACCAGCCTGCCGGCGTTGAAGACCTGGCCCAGGGACGGCGGGCGCTTCGTCACGCTGCCACTGGTGCACACGCGGCATCCGGCGACCCACGGGCCGAACCTGGGCATGTACCGCGGCCAGATCTTCGGCGACGACGCGCTCGGCGTGCACATGCAGATCGGCAAGGGCGGCGGCTTCCACCTGATGGAGGCGGAGGCGCGCGGCGAGGCGCTGCCGGTGCAGGTCTACGTCGGCGGACCGCCGGCGTTGATCATGGGCGCCATCGCGCCGTTGCCGGAGAACGTGCCGGAGCTCCTGTTGACGAGCTTGATGCTCGGCGAGAAGGTGCCGCTGTGCGACAACCCCGCGGGTCCGATCCCGCTCGTCGCCAGCGCCGAGTTCGCCATCGTGGGCGAGATCGCGCCGGGCGCGCGCCGTCCCGAAGGACCTTTCGGCGACCACTACGGGTACTACAGCGAGACCCACGACTATCCGTGGATGCAGGTCAAGGCCGTCTGCCGCCGCAAGGACGCCATCTGGCCCGCCACCGTGGTCGGCAAGCCGCGCCAGGAGGACTTCTACCTGGGCGACTTCCTGCAGGAGATGCTCTCGCCGCTCTTCCCGGTGGTGATGCCGGCGGTGCGCGACCTGTGGAGCTACGGCGAGACCGGCTACCACTCGCTCTCCGCCGCCGTCGTTCGCGAGCGCTACCGCCGCGAGGCGATGGCCAGCGCCTTCCGCATCCTCGGCGAAGGTCAACTTTCCTTGACGAAGTTCCTGCTGGTCGTCGACAAGCCGATCGACCTGCGCGACTTCAAGGGCGTCCTGCAGCACATCCTGGAACGCTGCGACTTCCGCACGGACCTGTACTTGTTCGGCAACCTGTCGATGGACTCCCTCGACTACGCCGGGCCCAAGGTCAACGAGGGCGGCAAGGGCGTGCTGCTCGGCCTCGGCGAGAAGAAGCGCGAACTGCCGCGCGAGTTCCGCGGCGCGCTCCCGGCCGGCGTGCGCCGCGTCGAGGTCTACTGCCCGGGGGCATTGGTCGTCGAAGGGCCGTCCCACGAGGACGACGCGCAGGCGGCGCAAGCGCTCGTGCGCCACGAGTGCTTCCGCGATTGGCCCATGCTCGTCCTGTGCGACGACGCGCGCCGCTTCGCCAAGAGCAGCGTGAACTTCCTGTGGGGCACCTTCACGCGCTTCAACCCTTCGAGCGACATCCACGCCTCGAAGTCCGAGCTCGTCGTCAACCACGCCTCGTTCCACGCGCCCATCCTGATCGACGCGCGCATGAAGCCTTGGTATCCGAAGGAGCTCTACGCCGACGACGCGACCAAGCGCCTCGTCGACGCGCGCTGGAGCGAGTACTTCCCCTCCGGCAAGGTCGCCATGGGCGATTCCGACCGCGGACACCTCGACTGAGGCGACTGCCCGCAGCGGCGATGGCGCCGCAACCCATGGGCTTGGAAGGTCGGAGATGGCGCACTGGCCTGTCGTGGTCGGCTTGGGCCCCATCTCCGCGCGTCCCATCCCCACTCGTCGTGCGGCACCGGCCTTTCCCGGTGCGGCCTC